>CAMPIZ010000067.1 GCA_946886675.1 uncultured Flavobacterium sp. | reverse complement strand
ATTGCATACCCATAATTTCTTGTTACTTTTACAGTATAAATATGTATAAACCACAACCAATAAATGGAATTATTTATTTACATTTTTGCCGCTCTGTTTTCTGTAATTAATCCGCTTGGGGCTGTACCAATTTTTGTAGGCCTTACCCAGCATGACACTAAAGCCGAACGCTCTCGTATATCTTTTTGGGCTGCCGTAAATGTTTTTATTATACTAATAATATCCTTTTTTATAGGGCAGTATGTACTGGCGTTTTTTGGTATAAGTATAGACGCCTTAAGGATAGCAGGAGGTTTTATAATTGTAAATTCAGGTTTTTCCTTACTATCAGGAAAGTTCAGTAAAACCAGAGGCGTAAATAAGAAAGTGGAGAACGATGCCCAAAAGCGTAACGACATAGCATTAACCCCACTGGCAATACCAATGCTTGCGGGCCCTGGTTCAATATCCCTGCTTATAGCATTATATCAGGATTATAATGAAATCGCCGATCAGATTATTGCATGCCTCGCCATGGCTGCAGTTGCGCTTGTAATATTTCTGGTAATGAGAAGCGCACATTATCTTTCCCGTATACTTGGGGCGTCCGGAATTGTAGCTATTTCAAGAATAATTGGATTTATAGTTATTGCCATAGGTATTCAATACATAAGCAGCTCGATAGTAAACATACTGCAGACAATTGACTTTAATTAAGAAATCCCGCCAATGGCGGGATTTCTTTTATAAAAACACTACACTATTTCACAAAACCAACAGCAACAGTATTGTTGGTTTGCGAATCTATTATTATAAAAGTTCCGTTAAGCCTGTTAGCTTCAAATGTATCTAAAAAAGCCGGTGCTGCTGTTTTAATACTAACATCCGCAATATCATTCAGACTCAAAACATCTGAAGCAATTATTTCGTCGGGGTTTTCCGGCGGAATAACGGCTTTTATTTGCTGTAGCTTACACTGCACAATCCTGGTGCCTGCCTGCAAAAGATATCTGCCTCCGGGTACCGATTTTTTTTCATCAAGCCATACTAGTGTTGCTTCAATATCTTTAGAAAGCAGTTTTTCATCCGTTTCTTTAACCAGCATCATACCCCTGCTTACATCTACATCATCCTCAATTCTTAACTGTATAGAATCACCGCTGTTTGCCTGTTCAAAAACTGTTGTAAACTTCCTCATTTCAGTAACCTTGCTTTTTATTCCGGAGGGCATGATAAATATCTCATCACCTACCTTAATACTTCCGCTTATTATTCTGCCCGCATAAGCCCTGTAATCAGTAAAGTCTTTGTTTTGCACATGCATTACCTGCTGAACATCCATCCTGAAATCTCCCGGAAACTCTTCTCCCGGTTTTATATTATGCAGCACTTCAGATAATGTTTGCCCGGTATACCAAGGCATAGCATTTGACTGAAACACAACATTATCTCCTTTAAGAGAACTTATAGGCAATACATAAATCTCCGGCTTATAGGCAAATCTGGCAGTCATTTTTGTAATATCTGAAGCTATGGAAAGAAACACATCTTCACTATAATCAGCAAGGTCCATTTTGTTAATACAAAAAACTACAGTTTTGAGCCGTAAAAGATTGCTGATAAAATAATGCCTGTATGTTTGCTCCAGCAGTCCTTTACGGGCATCAATAAGGATTATAGAAACTTCAGAATTGGATGCGCCTGTAACCATATTTCTGGTATACTCTACGTGTCCCGGGCTATCGGCAATTATAAACTTACGGCTGCCTGATGAAAAGTAAATATGGGCTACATCAATGGTTATGCCCTGCTCCCTCTCGGCAATGAGACCATCCGTTATAACAGAGAAATCAAGATCTTCCAGACCTTTTTCTTTTGTTTTTTTTACTATTAATTCTTCCTGTTCAATGGTAAGGGCGTTACTATCATTAAGAAACCTTCCTATAAGTGTACTCTTGCCGTCATCAACACTTCCGGCTGTATTAATTCGCAGTAAATCCATATTTTTAGAAATATCCTCCTCTCTTTCTTTGTTCCAGTGCAGCTTCAGATCGTTTATCGTCCATTCGCGCACCTCTTTCTGATGATTTTGAAGATTTATTTTCATGCATAATATCAGGTATAGTACTGGCCTCAGAAATGAAGGCAGCAGTACATGTCATATCCCCTACCGTCCTAAAGCGTACGGTAGTTTCTGTAAATTCATCGGTATCTGCAAGATTAAGATATTCTGAGTAAGCGAGGTAAGCGCCATCACGCTTTACAAGTTTACGCTGATGCGCAAAATATATAGATGGCAGCCCTATGCCTTCTTTGGCTATATAGTTCCATACATCTTCCTCAGTCCAGTTACTTATTGGAAAAGCCCTTACATTTTCACCAAAGTGAATTTTGCCGTTAAAAATATTAAAGAGTTCCGGACGCTGTTTTTTAGCATCCCACTGCCCAAAATCATCCCTCACTGAAAAGATGCGTTCTTTAGCTCTTGATTTTTCCTCATCGCGCCTTGCCCCACCCATACAGGCATCAAAACCAAATTCTTCAATAGCATCCAATAGGGTTACTGTTTGCAGAGCATTACGACTGGCATATTTGCCTGTTTCCTCCTGTACTTTTTTCTGATCAATACTATCCTGCACATATCGCACTATAAGCTCTACCCCCAATTCTTTTACTAACTGGTCCCTAAATTCTATAGTTTCAGGGAAGTTATGCCCGGTATCGATGTGCAAAAAAGGAAAAGGAATTTTTGCCGGATAAAAAGCCTTTTGAGCGAGCCTTGCCAATGTTATGGAGTCTTTTCCACCTGAGAAAAGCAGCACCGGTTTCTGAAACTGTGCTACTACCTCCCGTATTATATAAATACTTTCATCCTCCAGCGTTTCCAGATGTGAATTTATAAATTGTGTCATGATTAATAATTTTTATCCTGATGAATATGCAGTCCGCATTCTTTTTTTCCATTTTCCCACCACCAGCGTCCGGCCCTGAAATCTTCTCCCGGGGCTATTGCTCTTGTGCATGGCGCACAGCCTATACTTGGAAAACCTTTTTTATGCAAACTGTTTACAGGAATATTATATTCGTTTATTTGATGTTCAACTTCTTCCAGAGAAAAATGTAATAAAGGGTTAAATTTTATCAGCTGATTAGCCTCATCCCATTCCAAAAATTCCATACTCCCCCTGTTTTGAGATTGTTCTGCCCTTAAGCCGGTAATCCATAACGAAGCATCTTTAATAGCCCTTTGTAAAGGTTTTACTTTTCTTATACTACAGCATTCCTTTCTTTTATCAATACTGTCATAAAATCCATTAATGCCGTGCGCATCGACATAGTTTCTTATATCCTGCTCTTCCGGAAAAAATGTTTCAATTTGTAGTAATGGATATTTTTTTAGCGTTTTATGAAAAACTTCATAGGTTTCATTAAACTGCCTGCCTGTATCTAGTGTAAAAACAGAAACCTGCCCAAGATGTGGAATCAGGTAATGAGTCAGCAGCTGGTCTTCAATGCCAAAGGATGTAGAAAAAACTTTCTTCCCGCCCACATTTTCCAACACAAACTGAATGGCTTCTGCCAACGGCAGTTCCTGCAGTTCTTTATTCAGATATTTTAACTTCTCCATCATCGTTTTTTCTTGTTAGCCTGGCCCAGGCTCTTTCATGTAAAAAATAAAGCAGCATTTTAGAAAGTACCTCTACACTCCCTATGGAAACAGCGATAGTAACATTTCCCGTAAGCAGATAAGAAATTATCATGGTATCTATAGTCCCCACTATTCTCCATGTAACTGCTTTAATAGCAGATATTTTAGGGCTGTCCTTTAGTGAAAAACTTTTTTTTGCCTTAATTAAATCAATCATAAGCTGTTGATTTTTTAATTTTTTCAAATATACTATTAGTCTATAGAAATAATAGACTAATAAGGCAAATTTTTTTATTTTAACTGCGCTAAATCATGTAAAGACCTTTGTTGCAATAAATTAAGCGTGTTATCTCTTACCTGTGCAAGAAATTTATTCAGGTTACATTTTGCCTCATCCGGACAGTCGTCACACTTTTCATAATAGTTAAGGCTAACGCACGGAAGCATTGCCAGAGGCCCGTCCAAAACTCGGATTAATGTAGCAGCAGTAATTTCTTTAGGATCTTTTAAAAGGTAATATCCACCCCCCTTACCTTTTTTGGATCCTAGTATTCCAAACTTTTTAAGATCCAGAAGTATGGCCTCTAAAAACTTTTTAGGGATACGTTCGTTATCCGAAATCTCAGAAATAAGAACAGGCTCTGATCCCTCATGCTTCGCAATGTAGATCAGTGCCTTTAATCCGTATTTTGTTTTTTTAGATAACATATTATTGTTTAAGTAAAAATACTTCTGCCATCATACAGCGTGCACTACCGCCTCCACAAGCCTCAATGGTATCAAGGCTGGAACTAAGTATCTCTGTATGCTTTTCAATTTTGGCAATCTGCTCTTTTGTTAAAATCTGGTGTGCGGAAGCACTCATAACGAGATAACTCTTGTTATTATTGCCTCTAACCTGTAACATATTTCCTGCAAAATTATTCAATTGCGCCTCTGTAAGCAATATTATTTCCTTGCCGTCTTCCTTAAGGCTTTCCAATACCATTTTGCGTTCCTTCTTGTCGTCAATACAGTCGGCACATAATATGGCAAATGTCTCTCCTACGCACATCATTACATTAGTATGGTAAATATGCTTACGCTCACCATTTACAGTCTGAAATGCCTCAAATATTATCGGAGTATATTCAAAATCTTCACAAAACTCTATAAACAGTTCTTCATCAGCACGTGGAGATAGTGCGCAATATGCCTTGTGGTTTGCTCTGTCTAAAACTACACTCCCTGTACCTTCAAGAAAAATATTATCTTCTTCGGCAGAGGTATAATCTACAATATTTTCTATAACAAAGCCTTTATCTTCGAGCATATCCAATATCTCTTCTCTTCTTTCTAAACGCCTGTTTTCTGCAAACATTGGGTATAATGCCACATCGCCATTTTCATGAAAAGAAACCCAGTTGTTAGGAAATATAGAGTCTGGTGTATCAGGATTCTTTGTATCATCCACCACAATTACATTAACTCCTGCATTACGAAGCTTTTCTGCAAATGCATCAAACTCCTGCTGTGCTTTAGCATTTACTGTTTCCGGCAGCAGATTGTCCATTACCTTTTGGTAGTAATTGTTTACCGCCGTCTGTTCATTCATCCTGAAAGCTACAGGACGAATCATTAATATTGTATCTGTAATTTGTCTCATTCTAATTAAATTAAGGTTAATCCCTTATAAGCGGTAGTGTCGAACATCTAAGCAGCCCCTCCTGTTTTGCAATTTCTGCATAAGGCACTTCTTCTACAGTAAAACCTCTTTCCAGCAGCCAGTCTTTTAGCCTTGTAAAATTCTTTTCTATAACTACCACATCCGGAGCAATAGAAAAAACATTAGATGTCATATTATACATTTCTTCCCTGTCTATATGGAAAAGATTCTCTTTTCCAAACATGTTTACAAGATACATATAATCAGCTTCCTCACGAAAACCACTTTTGTATATAATACCTTTATTTGTGCCTATAGGCTGAAAACAGCAATCAAGGTGCAACGCATTATCCCTTGGCTCAATTTTGGACTTGACCAAATCGAACTCCTTAACAATCTTATCAGGAAAAAGTTCTTTGATGTAGTTAACTCCCTGCATATTGGTACGTGCAGTTATATAATCTTTGTAATCACTGCCTTTATAAGTACCTATAAATATATGGTCATTCCAGGGCATTACATCTCCTCCTTCAATATGTACTTCCTCTGGTGGGCGTACAACTTTTTTTGGATCTACCATATCAATTACATACTGTATAGCATCCAGTTCCCTCTCCCTGTCCGGTAATATATTGGCTTTTATAAAAATATCCTCTATAACAAAACCAATATCACGGCTAAAAATCTGATTATAGTCCTCAATAATCTCTGGACGGTATACTTTTACATCATATTTTTCCAACACTTCTCTAAAAGCTTCCATTTCTGTAATCATATCTGCTTCTACAGGATAGGTTCCGGCTTTTATATGCTCAAGCGATTTTGGGTCATATGCTTCGTGTATCTGGGGTGTAGGCCCATTACTTTCTGCAGTTCCCAATATTACTGCCCTGAGTCTTGAAGTTTCGTTTTTTATATTAAGATTTAACATAGCTTTTGGCGTTTAGGCAAATATAGAAAATGCCCCCTGAATTATAAACTTTTATTATGTGATTAGTACTTCTGTTATTATTTCTAAAATCTGTTTATTTTTTATCATTCAGTATTTACAGATTATATAAAAAAAGCTCCGTGGTAAACGGAGCTTCAATATCATCAATTAACTGATTATCTTTCGTTTATTGACTTGAAATCCCTTAAAGGGCTTCCAGTATAAATTTGTCTCGGACGGCCTATTGGCTCTTTATTTATCCTCATTTCTTTCCATTGAGCAATCCAGCCAGGAAGGCGGCCTATAGCAAACAATACCGTAAACATTTCTGTAGGTATACCCATAGCCCTGTAAATGATACCAGAATAGAAATCTACGTTTGGATACAGGTTTCTTGATTTGAAATATTCATCCTGAAGCGCAGACTCCTCAAGTTTTTTAGCAATTGTAAGCACCGGGTCGTCAACACCTAAGTTATTAAGAACCTCGTCTGCAGCTTTTTTGATGATCTTTGCCCTTGGGTCAAAGTTTTTATATACCCTGTGGCCAAAGCCCATAAGACGGAACGGATCGTTCTTGTCTTTTGCTTTTGCAAGATACTTATCTGCATCACCACCGTTTTTCTGAATTTCCTCCAGCATCTCAAGCACTGCCTGGTTAGCACCACCGTGAAGCGGACCCCAAAGTGCAGAAACTCCTGCTGAAATAGAAGCAAATAATCCTGCATGCGAAGAACCTACCATTCTTACCGTAGATGTAGAACAGTTTTGCTCATGGTCTGCATGAAGAATGAAAAGCTTATCAAGCGCATTTATTACTACCGGATTAATTTTGTAAGGGCCTGTAGGCAGTTCAAACATTAATCGCATAAAGTTTTCTACATATCCTTTTGTATTATCATAATAGTTTAAAGGATATCCCATATTCTTTCTGTATGTCCAGGTAGCAATAACAAGGAATTTTGCCATTGTTTTACAAACTGCCTCATACATTTCTTTTTCGTTTGCCACATTAACCGATTTAGGGTTAAATGCAGTAAGCGCACTTGTAAGCGAAGCCAGCACTCCCATTGGGTGCGCTGTTTTTGGAAAACCATCAATGATGTTTTTCATTTCCTCATTAACAAGGGTATATTTTCTTATATCATTCTCAAACTTTTCAATCTGTGCTGCTGTAGGAAGTTCTCCAAAAATTAGAAGATAAGCTACTTCAAGGAAGTTAGACTTTTCGGCAAGATCTTCAATAGAATATCCCCTGTAGCGTAAAATACCCTGTTCCCCATCAAGAAAAGTTATTTCACTTGTACAAGAACCAGAGTTTTTATAACCCGGATCCATAGTTATTGCGCCTGTTTCGCCTCTTAATTTATCTATATCGATAGCTACTTCATTTTCAGTTCCCACAATAACAGGAAACTCATATTTTTTGCCATCAATTTCCAATATTGCATTATTTGACATGATG
>CAMPIZ010000066.1 GCA_946886675.1 uncultured Flavobacterium sp. | reverse complement strand
TGATAACGCCATAAAGCTGGCTGCATCCTTGTCTTATTATACCATATTTTCCATAGCGCCGCTATCAATTATCATCATTGCCTTATGTGGTGTATTCTTTGGTGAAGAAGCAGTAAGAGGGGAGTTTTATAATCAGATAAACGAGTTTGTAGGGGCAGAGGCAGCAAGCCAGATACAGGAGGCTATAACCAATACCAAGCTTTCGGGAGATAACATTTTTGCACTTGTAGTAGGTATAGTTGTATTGCTTATAGGAGCTTCAGGTGTATTTGTAGAGATACAAAGCTCTATTAATTATATATGGGGGCTGCGTGCTAAGCCGGATAAAGGTTTCAAAAAATTTCTGCAAAACAGGCTTATGTCTTTTAGCATGATTGGGGTAATAGGTTTTTTGCTACTGGTTAGCCTTTTAGCAAACACACTGCTCGACCTACTAAGCGAAAGGCTTACCTCACTACTTTCCGAAACTACTATATACCTGGTTTATGCACTCAACTTTGTAGTAGTATTTGCAATTATTACATTTTTATTCTCCATTATATTCCGCACCCTGCCTGATGGGCATGTAAACTGGAAAGATACTTTTGTAGGCGCTGCAACTACAGCAGGCCTCTTCATGATAGGTAAATTTGCAATAAGCATTTACCTGGGTAGCTCTAATGTAGCCACTACCTTTGGAGCCGCAGGCTCTGTAATTGTAATACTCGTTTGGGTATATTATTCTGCTATACTGCTTTACTTTGGGGCAGAGTTTACTAAAGTATATTCAAGACTTCACGGCAGTAAAATAAAGCCCAATCCTTATGCCGTAAGGATAATTAAGGAAGTAAGGGAGATGTAAAATTTATTTAGTATTTCCCTAACACTAATTGGCAATACCCTAACAATTTAGTACTACTTTATGTGTTAATTTCGTAGTGTAAGATTAGAATAAGTAAATTAACCTTAAACAATACTATTATGAAGAAGAGATCAATATTAAGCAAAATGCTTTTAGGCGCGGCAGTTATGTCTATGACTTTAGGCATGACATCTTGTAAAGATGATAAAGAAACAGATCCGGCAGAAGTTGCTGAAGAGCAAAACGAGCAAAAATTTGATGATACAAATGAGGCTAAAGAAGAAGACTCTGATTATCTTGTTTTTGCAGCAGATGTAAACATGAAAGAGATACAAATGGGTAAGCTTGCACAGCAGAAAAGTACCAATGCAGAAGTAAGATCGTATGCAGAAATGATGATTAACGACCATACCAAAGCATTAGAAAACCTTAAGAAAACAGCGGAAGCCAAAAATATATCGCTGCCCACAGCCCTGAGTGAAGACGCACAAGAAGCTTATGATGATTTGAATGATGAAAAGGCGGAAGATTTTGATAAAAAGTATGTGAATATGATGGTGGATGGCCACGAGAAGACGATTAAGAAGATGGAGAAGGCCAGTGAAAAAGCAAATGACGAAGAGATCAGGATGTGGGCTGCAGATATGCTTCCTACGCTAAGAACACACCACAGTGAGGCAGAAAGGCTTGAGGATGCACTTGATGCTATGAAATAAAAGAACAAAATTGCTATGAAAAATTTGTTGTTCCTTATCGCAGTTGTATTAATAATCCTATGGGCTCTTGGAAGTTTTGTGATTCATGTTGGAGGTGCTCTCATTCATTTATTGTTACTGGTGGCACTGATAGCAATACTGGTTAATGTGTTTAAAGGAAAAAAGCCCCTGGACTAAAAATATACAAGTGTGTTATTTAAAAACCCGCTGCGATACATTCGCAGCGGGTTTTTTGTTGTACATAAATTAATTCCCTAAGGGGAAATATGATACGGGGTGTTGCTTTTATAGGTACCAAAATAGTTTTCTTACAGGAAATTTAATCCGAAAATGACTTTATACGCTTTGTAGGAAGCAATTATTATCGCGTAACGACTCTATATTGGTAGCTAAATCATGTTATTAATGGTTGTGTATCGCGTAGCGATTTAATTTTTACGGCAACAAAAACCCCACCATGCGGCGGGGTTCTTTCAAACTAAACTAAAAACGGAAATTATTAATACACATATGTATTTTCGTTAACCAGTTTTGCTGCAATGGTTTCCTTTAAGGCAACCACATTAGGCATATTGGTATATTTTGTAAATCGTTTTAAGCCCATAAGCATCATGCGCTGCTCGTCGCCTTCAGCAAATGATGCAATACCTTCTTTACCTTTTGTATTTACGGTATCTACCGCCCTGTACAGGTAAAGTTGTGCCATTGCAATCTGTTCTTTTATGCTTTCAGCGCCTTTAAGCTTAGCCAGCTTTTCTGTTCTCAGGATAACCGACTCTGCCATATAGATTTCTATAAGTATATCGGCAGCAGCCATTAGTAATTGCTGGTGCTGGTCAAGGTCCGGACCATATTTTTGCACTGCACTTCCGGCTACCATTAAAAATGCCTTTTTAAGTTTGGCAATCATTTCTTTTTCTTCGGCAAACAGTTCGCTGTAATCCGGTGTATCAAATGAAGGGATTCCCATAAGCTCTTCTGCTACCTTCATGGCCGGCCCTAAAAGGTCTACATGGCCTTTCATTGCTTTTTTGATAAGCATCCCTACCGACAGCATGCGGTTTATTTCGTTTGTACCTTCATAGATACGGGCAATCCTTGCATCTCTCCAGGCACTTTCCATAGGGGTATCTTCAGAGAAGCCCATACCGCCTAATATCTGGATACCTTCGTCACTGCAATTTTGTATGTCTTCAGATACCGCTACTTTAAGAATGGAACACTCAATTGCAAATTCCTCAACACCTTTAAGCTCGGCATCCTGATGCGATTCTCCATTTGCTACACGTGCCTCAATACGGTCTTCTATATTTTTTGCTGCGCGGTAACAGGCACTTTCTCCGGCATAAGCGCTGGCGGCCATTTCAGCAAGCTTAGCACGTATAGCGCCAAAATTGGAGATAGGTACATTAAACTGAACCCTTTCATTAGCATACTTAACAGCGTTGGCAATTGTTCTGCGCTGTGCATCAAGGCAGGCAGCAGCAAGCTTAATACGGCCTACATTAAGGGCATTCATTGCTATTTTAAAGCCATTACCTCTTTCAGAAAGCATGTTTTCTACAGGTACTTTAGTCTCATTAAAGAAAACCTGACGGGTGGAGGAGGCGCGTATACCCAGTTTATGTTCCTCTTCGTTCATAGAGATACCATTACCTGGGTCGTTTTCCACTATAAATCCGGTAATGTTTTTATCGTCTTCAATGCGTGCAAATACAATAAACAGATTACAGAAACCCGCATTGGATATCCACATTTTTTGTCCGCTTATTTTGTAATGCGTACCGTCTTCGCTAAGCACAGCTTTTGTTTTACCGGAGTTGGCATCACTACCTGCACCCGGCTCAGTAAGGCAGTATGCGCCAAACCATTCGCCTGTTGCAAGTTTAGGTACATATTTCTTTTTTTGTTCTTCTGTTCCGTACAGGGTAATAGGCATTGTACCAATACCTGTGTGCGCACCAAATGCTGTGGAGAAAGAACCCGTTGCACCCGAAATATAGTCGCAAACCAGCATGGTAGAAACAAATCCCATTCCCATGCCGCCATACTCTTCGGGTACTGCTACGCCAAGAAAGCCAAGCTCCCCGGCTTTTTCCATACACTCTTTTGTAAAGGCATAATCCTTATTCTCAAAACGGTCTTTATTAGGCCATAGCTCACGGTCAACAAATTCCTTAACCGTATCGCGCATCATGATCTGCTCTTCCGAAAAATCTTCGGGAGTAAATACATCCTCGCACTTTGTTTCCTTTACAAGGAACTGGCCGCCTCTTGTTATATCTTTTACTTCGCTCATTTTTGTATGTTTTTATTTATAGACTTTTAGATGATAGATAATAGATGATAGACTTAAATAGAAACCAGAGTATTTTGAAAGCTCATTGTCATTCTCTGGAATTCCTCTATTTTATTTTCAATAATTACTGAATTACTTTCAGAAATATAATCCCTGTGTTGTGCTAACATTAATTGTGTATGCAATTCAAAAGAAGAACCTAAAGAAACATTGATAAAATGACTGAATGACTTTGCGCTTCTGCTTGAACCTTCCGCTATATTAGAAGGTATGGAAATTGAACATCTATCCATCTGATTTTTTAATCCAAACTTTTCATGAGATGGAAAAGTGTCAGTTAAATCAAGAACTTCTTTTGCTATTTCCATCGCCATCTGCCATATTTTAAGCCTTTTAAAATTGTGTCTTTTGAAATCACTCATGGGTAAGGTGTATAAGTCTTTAGTCTATTTTCTATTATCTTTTTTGGTCTTTTATAAAATCTCATAAATCCCTGCTGCTCCCTGTCCGGTACCTACACACATGGTAACCATACCGTACTTATTGCCTCGGGCTTTCATTTCGTCAAACAGCTGAACAGACAGTTTCGCGCCTGTACAACCCAGTGGATGGCCCAATGCAATAGCACCTCCGTTTACGTTTACTATATCCTTATTAAGCCCCAGTTCGCGTATTACAGCAAGCGACTGTGAAGCAAAAGCCTCATTAAGCTCAATTAACTCTATATCATTAAGTCTTATACCTGCCATTTCCACAGCTTTTGGGATTGCTTTTACAGGGCCTATACCCATAATCCTCGGCTCTACACCCGCGGCGGCGTAGCTTATAAGGTGTGCAATAGGCTCAAGGTTAAGTTCCTTAACCATATCTTCGCTCATTACCATTACAAAGGCTGCACCATCACTCATTTGAGATGACGTACCTGCTGTTACACTACCGTCAGCCGCAAACACAGGTTTTAATTTTCCCAGTGCTTCAAGCGAGGTATCTGCACGCGGGCCTTCATCTTTGGTTACAGTATAACTTTTGATAGCTTTTTTGCCGTTATCATCTACATAAACCTGTTCTACGGTTATAGGTACAATCTGTCTGTCAAATTTGCCTTCAGCCTGTGCCTTTAGCGCTTTTTGATGCGACTGGTAACCAAACTCATCCTGGTCTTCACGGCTCACATTGTATTTTTTAGCAACGGCTTCGGCAGTAAGCCCCATTCCCCAATAGTAATCCTCATGGCCGTTTTTTGCCAATTGGTAATCCGGTACAGGTTTGTAACCTCCCATAGGGATGTAGCTCATGCTTTCTGCACCACCTGCAATAATACAATTTGCCATTCCGCTTTGTATTTTGGCAGTAGCCATAGCAATGGTTTCCAGTCCCGACGCACAGTAACGGTTTACCGTAACCCCCGGAACATCCTCCACCTTAAGGCCCATAAGGGAAATAAGTCGGGCAAAGTTTAAGCCCTGTTCGGCTTCCGGCATGGCGTTACCCACCATTACGTCGTCAATTCTTGTTTTATCCAGCTGAGGAAGCTCATTCATGATATACTGAATGGTCTCCGAAGCCAGTTCGTCAGGTCGTTTGAATCTAAAAACTCCTTTTGGTGCTTTTCCTACCGCAGTACGATAGGCCTTAACGATATATGCTGTCTTATTCATTATTTTTAAATTTTGAATTTTAAATTTTGAATTAGCCGAATCATTTAAAATTTATAATTCAGCATTCAAAATAATTAGTTACGAAGCGGTTTCCCCTTAGTCAGCATGTGCTGAATACGTTCCAGAGTCTTTCTTTCACCACATAGCGACAGGAATGCCTCTCTTTCAAGGTCGAGTAGGTATTGTTCTGTAACAAGCGTTGGCTCACTAAGGTCGCCACCGGCCATAACGTAAGCCAGTTTGTTGGCAATCTTTTTATCATGTTCAGAGATGTAATGCCCGGCTTCCATACTGTCGGTTCCCACAAGGAACATACCCAGTGCCTGTTTGCCCAGTACTTTTACATCCTTACGCTTAACAGGCTGTGTATAGCCCGCATCAGCAAGCAACTTAGCGTGTTTTTTAGCTTCGGCAATCTGCCTGTCTTTGTTTACAACAACCACATCTTTACCATGCTGAAGAATACCAAGATCATAAGCCTCATAAGCAGAAGTTGAAACCTTGGCCATACCTATGGTAAGGAAATATTCCTGAAGCACATTAAGTTCTACATCGTTCTTACGGAAAGTATCGGCTGCACGCAGCGCCATTTCTTTAGATCCGCCACCGCCCGGGATAACCCCAACACCAAATTCAACTAGTCCGATGTAGGTTTCGGCTGCAGCCACCACCTTATCGGCATGCATACTCATTTCGCAACCACCACCCAGTGTCATACCGTGAGGCGCGACCACTACAGGAATAGCTGAGTAACGCACGCGCATCATAGTATCCTGGAACATTTTGATAGCCATGTTAAGCTCATCATATTCCTGCTCTACAGCCATCATAAATATCATACCGATATTAGCCCCTACAGAGAAGTTTGCTGCTTGGTTACCTATAACAAGGCCATCATATTCTTTTTCGGCAAGGTCTATAGCTTTGTTTATGCCCTGTAGCACACCACCGCCAATGGTATTCATTTTAGATTGGAACTCAAGGTTAAGGATCCCGTCGCCAAGGTCTTCTATAATGGCATCGCTGTTGCTCCATACCTTTTTGCTTTCGCGAATGTTGTTAAGTATAATAAACGCATCCTGCCCCGGAATTTTCTTCTGGGATTTAGATGCAATGTCATAATAGTAAGTAGCCACCTCTTTAAGAGTGTAGAAGCTGTTATTACCCGATGCCAGCATGTCATTTACCCATGCAGCAGGGGTGAGCCCTTCGGCTTTTATAAGCTCAAGTCCTTTTTCAACGCCTATGGCATCCCAAATTTCAAACGGACCATTTTCCCAGCCAAAGCCGGCTTTCATGGCGTCGTCTATCTTGTAAAAGTCATCAGTAATTTCAGGTATGCGGTTAGAAACGTAGGCAAACATACCTGCAAAGTTCTTGCGGTAAAATTCGCCTGCCTTATCTGTACCATCTACCAGTACTTTAAAACGGTTTATTGGCTTGTCTATGGTTTTTGTCTGCTCCAGCGTAGCAAAAGATGCTTTCTTTTGCGGGCGGTACTCCATAGTGTCTAAGTCAAGCGAGAGAATGCCCTCGTCCGTTTTTTTGTAAAAGCCCTGTTTTGTTTTGCTGCCAAACCATTTGTTTTCCATCATGGTATTGATAAAATCAGGCAATTTGAAAAGCTCATGAGCCTCATCGTTAGGGCAGTTTTCATAGATACCGTTTGCAACATGTACAAGGGTATCAAGCCCTACCACATCTACAGTACGGAAGGTAGCCGACTTAGGCCTGCCTATAACAGGGCCTGTAAGTTTATCTACTTCCTCTACGGTTAAGCCCATTTCCTTAACCTGGTGAAAAAGGCTCATAATGCCATAGATACCAATACGGTTACCTATAAAGGCAGGGGTGTCTTTTGCAACTACAGATGTTTTGCCAAGGTACTGCTCACCATAGTTATTTAAAAAGTCCAGTACTTCCTGTGAAGTTTTAGGACCGGGTATAATTTCAAAAAGTTTTAAATATCGCGGCGGATTAAAGAAGTGTGTTCCACAAAAATGTTTCTGGAAGTCCTCGCTGCGCCCTTCACTCATAAAGTGGATAGGGATACCGGAGGTGTTGGATGTTATAAGTGTGCCCGGCCTGCGGTATTTTTCAATTTGCTCAAATACCTTTTGTTTTATATCCAGCCTTTCCACCACAACTTCAATTACCCAGTCGGCATCAGCAATTTTAGGAAGATCGTCGTCAAGGTTACCTGTAGTAATGCGTGATGC
>CAMPIZ010000065.1 GCA_946886675.1 uncultured Flavobacterium sp. | reverse complement strand
TGAATTTAACAGAAATTAAATATTTTGATTTTTAAATATATTTTTCTTATCTAAAGTTTCACATACCTAACTTTTTTCTAAATTTGGGATGTGGGTAAAAATATAAAATCGGTTCTGGTGATAGACGATGATCAGGACGACCAGTTTCTATTTCAGGAAGCTCTTAAAGAGGCAGATAATACTGTTATGTATTATGATGCCAATAATGGTGCTGAAGCACTTGAGAAGCTGGATTCGGGAGTTTTACAAACGCCTGATATTATTTTTATGGACGTTAATATGCCTATAATGAATGGCCCAGACTGCCTTTCTGAATTAAAAAAATCTTCGGAATATAAAACTATACCTGTAATAATGTATTCTACGTCCTGTTGTGCCGAATATCAGCAGCAATATATTGAAGCGGGAGCAGAAGATTATATAGTGAAGCCAAGCGATTTTTTTCAATTTTGTAATATACTTAAACTAATATTAAACTGTGGTTTACCGATAAAAAGGATTTCCGGAGAATTATGATATTAATTGTTGACGATATAAAGGAAAATATAGTAGCCTTAAAAAAAGTACTTGAGCTACACAGCCTGTCTGTTGATACTGCAGAATCAGGAGAAGAGGCGCTAAAAAAGATTTTAAAAACTAATTATTCGCTGATTATCCTTGATGTGCAGATGCCCGGTATGGATGGTTTTGAAGTGGCAGAAATATTAAGCGGCAGTAACAGGACTAAGGATATTCCTGTAATATTCCTTTCTGCCGTAAATAAGCAAAAACGCTTTATAAGCAAAGGTTACGAAACAGGAGGAGTTGATTATATAACAAAGCCCGTAGACCCTGATTTACTTATACTTAAAGTAAAAACCTTTCTTAAGCTTTCTGAACAGAAAACAGAACTTAAAAATATGCGGGATATTCTTGCAAAAGAAGTTGAAATAAGGAAAGCGGCAGAGGAAAACCTGGAAGCAAAAGTTGAAGAACGTACAGCCGAATTAATTAAAAAGAATGAGGAACTGGAATTCAGGAATCATGAGCTTCAGCAGTTTTCATGGGTGGTTTCACATGATCTTAAGGAGCCGATAAGAAAAATAGAGTTATTCATCAAAATAATAAAAGACCGCTATCTGGTTGAAGATGAAAAGGCAGAAGATTATGTAAACAGGACAGTAAAAGCCTCACAACGCATGTCGAAACTTATAACCGATTTGCTCGACTATTCCAGGTTATCTTCTAATGTGGCTCCTTCTAGTGTTGATTTGCATGAAATCATTAATGAAGTAATAAGTGATCTGGATTTTCAGGTAGAAGAAAGCGGAGCCATTATAATTGCAAACAAGCTTTGTCATGTAAAAGGCGTACACAGTCAGTTAAGGCAGGTGTTTCAAAATCTTATAAGTAATTCCGTTAAATTCTGTAAGCCGGAAGTCTCTCCTGTTATAGAAATTGCCTCAGAAATTATAGAAGAAAAAAGCTTTGACAGTCCCGCATCACCAAGCGGAAAATTTTGCAGGATTACTGTTAAGGATAACGGTATTGGCTTTGAAGAAAAATACCTGGATAAGATTTTTATTATTTTCCAGAGCCTTAATGACCGAAAGCTATATGAGGGTACAGGTATAGGCCTTGCGATAGCTAAAAAAATTATAGAAAAGCATAATGGCCTCATAACCGCGAAGAGTACTCCGGGAGATGGGGCTACATTTATCGTTATATTACCATTATAAAACAACGCAGAAAAAACAAACACACAAAATATGGAAACCAACTTTAAAAGGAATCTTTTAGTTTTTTTCAGCATTTCTCTTGTTATACTAATAGTAAGCTCTGCAGCTTCATTTATCAGTATAAACAGCCTGCTAAAAAGCAATAGTATGGTAAACCATACTCAGGAGGTAATTTATAACCTTAATGAGGGTACTGCACTAATGGTAGAAGCACAAACCAGTGTAAGAGGATATCTTATTACAGGCAGGGAATCTTTTTTGGACCGCTATGCCTTTGCTGAAGAAAAATCGAATAATTTTTTTGCGGAAGTAGAAAGGCTAACTTCAGATAATGCTTCCCAACAGGAAAGCATTAAGGAACTAAAACCGCTGAAAAATGAGTTTTTTGATTACCTGCAGCTGCTAATAAAGCAAAAGGAGGCAGGAAATACAATTATGGCTGATGATCTTGACAGCGGTAAAAGGCTTATGGACAGCATACGCAGTGTATTAAAGCGTATGGAAGCTACTGAGCAGGGATTACTTAAAGAACGTAATTCTAATTCTGAAAAGTATGGTTTGTACAGCACATACCTTATAGTAGGGGCCGCTATTTTAGCACTTCTTATTAGTATTTCCTTCTTTATAAGAATATTACGAGACCATAATGAAAGGGCAAGACTTCATATTGAGCTTGAAAGAAAAGATGAGGAAACAGCGGAGAGGATAAGGGTAATAAGTGATATAGCTTCTAAAATAGCAGCCGGCAATTATGACATACGCATAGATGATAAAGAAAGTGATGCTATTGGCAGTGTTGCAGGATCACTTAATAATATGGCCCATTCGTTGCATAGATCATTTAAATCTTTAAGTGACAAGGAATGGCTGCAGGCCGGTGTTGCAGAACTTAATGAAGTAATGATAGGGGAAAAGACCCCGGAACAGCTTACAAAAGATATTATTGAGTACCTGGCAGAATTTACTAACAGTAATGCAGGTGTATTGTATCTTACCGAAGGTGATCACTTATACTCTTTTGCCGGTTACAGTTATGTGCCAAGTAAGAACAGGGAGGTTTTAAAAAGGGGAGAAGGTATTACCGGGCAGGCTCTGGCTTCCGGTAAGGTAATGGAGCTTAAAGACCTTTCACAGGAGGATATTTCTATCTCCTATGCGCTGGGTGAAATAAAACCTGCCCATGTGGTTGCTGTTCCACTGATAGATGAAAAAGCAGTAGGTGTGGTTGAACTGGCAAGTGTAAAAGAGTTTGGTAAACTTGAAATAGAATATTTAAACTCTGTAGCCAATAATATAGGAATTGCAATTAAGGCCGCCCAAAACAGGCAGCGCATACAGGAACTGCTTGAGGAAACCCAGGCACAGTCTGAAGAACTTTCACTGCAGCATAGCGAGCTTGAAAATATTAATGCCGAACTTGAAGCACAAACTCAAAAACTTCAGGCTTCTGAAGAAGAACTTAGGGTGCAGCAGGAAGAACTGCAGCAAACTAACGAAGAGCTGGCAGAAAGAAGCGTACTTCTCGAAGAAAGGAATATGGAGATCCAGAAAAAATCAGAAGACCTGGAATTAAGTACCCGTTATAAATCGGAGTTTTTAGCCAATATGTCACATGAACTTCGTACTCCGTTAAACTCCATACTGCTGTTAAGCAGGTTACTGTCTGAAAACAATGATAAAAACATGTCTGATGAGCAGATAGAGTTTGCTAAGGTGATACAAAGTTCAGGAAACGGTTTGCTGGCACTTATAGATGAAATTTTAGACCTTTCTAAAATTGAAGCCGGTAAAATGGAAATGGATTTTCTGGATGTTTCGATTAAGGAAATTACAGATACGCTTAAAAACCTTTTCTCTGAAGTAGCAAAAGAGAAGAACATTGATTTTAATATCGATACATCTGAAGCGCCCGTAGTTATCAAGACTGATAAAATGAGGCTGGAACAGATACTTAAAAACCTTATTTCTAACGCTGTTAAATTTACATCTGAAGGCTCTGTTACATTAACGATTAAAAAACACCCTGTTAATGAAAAAATGGTTTCATTTAGTGTAAAAGATACCGGTATAGGCATTCCAAGAGAAAAACAGCCGCTTATTTTTGAAGCCTTCCAGCAGGCGGATGGTTCTACAAAACGAAAGTATGGAGGAACAGGCCTTGGACTTTCAATCAGCCGTGAACTTGCTAAACTTTTAGGTGGTGAAATATCACTTAAGAGTAACGTAAACGAAGGCAGTGAATTTACGCTTGTAATACCTGTTTTAGGCGCAGCTACAGGAAAATTAATAATTAATGCCGAAAATCTTGTTAAGCCGGTTGAGAAAACTGAATCGGAACAGGAAATAACTGAAACAGAAAAACAAAACATAAGCCATAGATATATTAGTACTGTAATTCCGGATGATGTTCCCGACGACAGGGATGGATTGTCACTTGGGGATAAGGCTATACTGATAGTAGAGGATGACGTTAATTTTGCTAAATCACTGCTTGATTTTACAAGACAGCGTAATTATAAAGGTATAGTTACCGTAAGAGGTGATGAAGTTTTAAATCTGGCGCTTAAATATAATCCTGTAGGTATTCTTTTAGATATACAGTTGCCTGTTAAGAGTGGTTGGGAAGTTATGGATGAGTTAAAATCTAATCAGCTTACCAAGCATATCCCTGTTCATATAATGTCTTCTCATAACGTTAAGCAGGAGAGTTTGCTTAAAGGTGCTATAAACTTTTTAGACAAGCCCGCAGCTTTTGAGCAGATACCGGAAATTTTTAAAAGAATTGAACAGATTGTAAACAGGGATTCTCAAAAAGTACTTATTATAGAAGATAACGCCAAGCATGCACAGGCTTTGGCCTATTTCTTAGAGACAAACGATATTAAGTCGGAAATAAAAAGCGAAGTTAACGATGGTGTTAGTGCCCTGCAGCACTCAGCTGTAGATTGTGTTATACTGGATATGGGCGTACCGGGCAGCCAGGCATATGAAATTCTTGAAAGTGTAAAGAACAGGCCGGGTCTTGAAAATCTTCCGGTTATTGTATTTACCGGTAAGAGCCTCTCTATGAAAGAGGAACTAAAGATTAAAAAGTATGCCGACTCTATAGTAGTAAAAACAGCACATTCTTATAAACGTATGCTGGATGAGGTTTCTCTTTTCCTTCACCTTGTGGAACAGAATAAAAAAGGTGACGAGAAAAAGAACAAGAATTTTAATACACTCAATAATATTCTAAAAGATAAAACCGTACTGGTGGTTGATGATGACGTAAGGAATATATATTCGCTAACAAAAGCGCTCGAAGTGCTTAAAATGAATGTGGTTACAGCTATTGATGGTAAAGAAGCCCTTAAAGTACTGGATGAGAATCCTGAGATTGATGTAGTATTACTTGATATGATGATGCCAAATATGGACGGTTATGAAACCGCATCCAGGATAAGGCAGAATAAAAAGCTTAGAAATCTTCCTGTAATTGCCGTTACGGCTAAAGCCATGACTGGCGACAGGGAAAAATGTATTAACGCAGGTGCATCAGATTATATAACAAAACCTGTAGACGTAGATCAGCTTCTATCTTTATTAAGGGTTTGGCTTTATGACAGGCCATAAAAAAATATTATAATGACAGGAAAAAAAGTACTGATAATAGATGATGATGCAAGAAATATTTTTGCGCTAACAGCTATCTTAAAATCTAGGAATTATGAATGCCTTTCAAGCTCCAGTGCCGAAGAAGCCATTAAACTGCTTGAAGAGGAAGATGAGGTAGATGTTATACTGATAGATATGATGATGCCGGATATGGATGGTTATGAGGCTATCCCGCTCATAAAAAATATTGAACACAGAAAAGATACTCCCGTAATTTCTGTTACTGCGCAGGCTATGGTAGGAGACAGGGAAAAATGCCTCAGTGCCGGTGCAGATGAGTATATTTCAAAACCCATAGATGTAGATAAATTGTTGTATTTTCTTAGCTCAGTGTAATATATGATAAGTGACCGCGAACTGGAGTTGTTGATTAATGAAGTTTTTGAGTACCACGGTTATGATTTCAGCGGATATTCAAAGGCTTCTTTTAAAAGGAGGATAGACAGGTTATTTCAGATTGATAGCCTGAGCGGATTTGGTGAACTGCTATATAAAGTAAGAACCGATAATGCATGGTTTCACCATATGGTGGAGGAAATTACTGTAAACGTAACGGAAATGTTTCGTGACCCGTTATTTTATAAAGCATTAAGAGAAGAAATACTGCCCTTGCTGGCAACCAAGCCTTTTATAAGGATATGGCATGCCGGGTGCTCTACGGGAGAAGAGGTATACTCTATGGCTATATTGCTTAAGGAAGCTAATCTGCTGCATAAGTCGCTTCTTTATGCAACAGATATTAATACTGTAGTGCTGGATAAAGCTAAAAGTGGCTTTTTTCCTTTGCGAATGATGAAACAATATTCTGAAAATTACCTTACCTCCGGTGGTAAAATGGATTTTTCAGATTATTATACGGCAAATTATGGTATTGCAAAATTTAGCAGTGAACTAACCGAAAAAATGGTTTTTTCACAGCATAATCTGGTTTCAGACACATCTTTTAATGAGTTTGACCTTATTATGTGCCGAAACGTACTTATATATTTTGACAGGGAGCTGCAGGAACGTGCACTCTCACTTTTTGATGAAAGCCTCTCAATGTTAGGCTATATTGCATTGGGAACAAAAGAAACTATGAAGTTTTCTCATTTGCAGGAAAATTATCAGCAGTACAAAAGGGAAAAGATATGGCAGAAAATGAAATAAATACAGAAAAGGTTTTAATAATAGGAGGGTCGGCAGGAAGCCTGGAAGTACTTTTGGACATCCTGCCAAGACTGGATCTCAGGTCGTCCTTTCCAATAGTGATTGTACTCCACCGAAGGAGTGGTGAAGACACTATGCTTGAAGATTTAATTGCATATAAATCTACAATACCCTTTAAAGAAATAGAAGATAAAACAGAACTGGAACCGGGTTATCTTTATGTTGCGCCATCTGATTATCATTTACTTTTTGAAAGAAAACGACTTATATCCCTGGATACATCTGAAAAAGTAAATTACAGCAGGCCCAGTATTGATGTTGCTTTTGAATCTGCAGCCGATATATATGGTAAAAATCTGACAGGTGTTTTACTTTCCGGAGCAAATGCTGACGGGACTGAAGGCCTGAAAGCTATAAAGAACGCAGGAGGCATAACAATAGTACAGACTCCCGAAACAGCAGAGGTTGCTTTTATGCCTCAGAACGCCATTGAAAATATTTCGCCCGATTTAATTCTTAATACAGCAGCTATACTGGAATACATCAATTCTATTTAGAGTTCTCATGACTACTCTGACTGCCTAATAACGGATGATATTTGTCATTTTATGCATTATAATGTGCTTGTATATTTATAGAAATATACAAGTATAGTATGAGAACAATCCTTTTATACAGCCTAATAATTATACTTACGGTACAGAAATGTCCGCAGGATGATGAGGGCTATGCTCCTTACAGTACTGAACAGGTTCCTGAAGCAGAAAAAGATCTCATTATTGATAGTATTACGAAAGAGTGGAACCAATTCAGGGCTGAATCGAAAAAACAACTGGTAACTGCCAAAAATGAAATAAGGGAAGCTATGGACAGACTTGAGCGGGCTGACACCAATAACAAGCTTTTACTGGAGATAGAAATAATAAAAGCGGAAAGCATACTGGAACAGCTTAATGAAAAATTTTATAGAGGTGAACGTTTTGATAATATTGAAATAGGGCAGAAGGAGGCAGTAAAAATGAGCCACTACAGAACAGAATATAAGAAAAAAGAGGAGAGGTTAAAGAAGGTTTTGCTTTCGCTTAAGAGTGAATATTATAAAAAATGACCATATTTACCTCTCTCGTCATCATATAAAGTGAAATTAAGCTGTAGGAATGCATAATAAAGGCACTTGTGTATGATAGGCCATATTTTTAGAAAGGCTTCGGAAAAATAATTTTTGGAAGAAATTTTTATGCATAACAACCATAACAATTAGGTCTATATTAT
>CAMPIZ010000064.1 GCA_946886675.1 uncultured Flavobacterium sp. | reverse complement strand
CGTTTGTACAATGTCATAGGATGCTCCGTACCACCTTTGGAGAGTATATACTCTTTGAATTTAGCAGCAGTTTCTTTGTCAAAAATTCCTTTTTCCTTAAAGTGTTCAAATGCATCGGCATCAAGAACTTCTGCCCATTTGTAACTGTAATACCCTGATGAATACCCTCCCTGAAATATGTGAGAGAAGGCTGTGCTCATAGCATTTTCCGGCACATCCGGATAAAGCTGTGTTGGGCCAAACTGCTCCATTTCAAAAGTTTTTACATCATTAATAAGACTGGGGTCCTGCCCATGCCAACCCATATCAAGCATACCGAAGCTAAGCTGCCTCATAGTGGCCATACCTTCCAGGAAGGAAGCGCTATCTTTTATCTTGTTAATGTATTCCATAGGAATAACTTCTCCGGTTTTGTAATGGTGCGCAAATAGTGCAAGCGCTTCCGGCTCATAGCACCAGTTTTCCATAATCTGGCTTGGAAGTTCTACAAAATCCCAATACACGCTGGTGCCCGATAATCCCGGATAAACCGTATTTGCAAGCATGCCATGAAGCGCATGTCCAAATTCGTGGAAAAGGGTCGTTACTTCGTTAAATGTGAGAAGTGAAGGTTTGGTTTCTGTAGGTTTAGTAAAGTTGCAAACTATAGAAACATGCGGCCTGTGGTTTATACCGTCTTTTATAAATTGTGATTTATAAGACGTCATCCAGGCGCCATTTCGCTTGCCTTTTCTTGGGAAAAAGTCGGCATAAAATACAGCAACGAGATTGCCATTTTCATCTTTTACTTCATAAGTCCTTACATCCTTGTGATATTTATCAATATCAAAAACTTCTGTAAACGAAATTCCATAAAGCCTTCCGGAAATGGTAAAAGCACCGTTTAGTACTTTATCGAGCTCAAAGTAAGGTTTAAGCTTTTCATCATCAAGGTTAAATAGTTTTTGCTTTAATTTTTCAGAATAGTATGCACCATCCCATTTTTCAAGCTGGTCAATCCCATCTGTTTCTTTTGCAAAAGCACTTAGTTCTGCAAATTCTTTTTGAGCTGCAGGTTTTGCCTTTTCTAATAAATCGCTCAGGAAAGATTTAACTTTCTCCGGGCTTTCGGCCATACGCTCTTCCAGTACAAAATCGGCATGCGATTTATATCCTAAAAGATTGGCGCGTTCATGGCGGAGTTTTACTATTTGCAGTACAATCTCACTATTGTCAAAGTCATTTTTCTGGAAACCCTTTGCACCATAGGCTAAAGCCATTTTTTTGCGCAGTTCCCGGTTGTCCGCATACGTCATAAACGGTAAATAGCTTGGGAAGTCCAGGGTAAATATCCATCCTTCTTTTTCAAGGCTCATTGCCAGTTCACGTGCTGCTTCAATAGCGCCTTCCGGAAGCCCTGCCAGATCTTTCTCGTCTGTTATATGCAATTGGAAAGCATGGGTTTCAGCCAGTACATTTTCACCAAACTGAAGGCTAAGCTGCGAAAGTTGTTTGTCTATTTCCCGCAGCCTTTCCTTTTTATCTTCGGGCAGGTTAGCGCCATTGCGGGCAAAACCTTTGTATTTTTTTTCAAGTAGTGTTGCCTGTTCTATAGTAAGGTCTAGGCTTTCACGCTTGTTATAAACAGCTTTTACTTTTTCAAACAGCGTTTTGTTCAGCCTTACATCATTACCAAATTCAGAAAGCATAGGCGAAACTTCCATAGCTATCTTCTGTATTTCGTCGTTGGTTTCTGCAGAATGCAGGTTAAAGAAGATAGAAGTAACCCTTTCCAGCATATCGCCGCCAAAGGAGAGCGGGGCTATAGTGTTTTCAAAGTTTGGTTCTTCAGTATTAGAAGTTATTTCATCAATTTCTTTTCTGGCTACTGTTATCCCTTCCTTAAATGCAGGCAGGAAATCTTCAGTTTTTATTCCGTTGAATGGTGCGGTATCGTGTTTTGTATTAAATTTTTGGGTAAGTAAATTCATAATATAAAGATTCTTTGTCTTTTGCTGGTCAACTACTATACCAAAGGTATGATTTTAAATATAGCTGACAGTATTGCATGACATTAAAAAAGGCTGCCTTTCGGCAACCTTTAGAATTTTATTTTTTCAAGTTTTCAGCGGCTTTGTTTACCGCATCCTTAAGGCTTAGCTTGTATGCTATAATTTTTGCAAGCACAACCTTGTCCTGGCTTCCTAAAATTTGTGCTGCTAGTATCCCTGCATTCTTGGCACCATTAAGAGCAACAGTTGCTACGGGTACACCGCCCGGCATTTGCAGTATAGAGAGAACGCTGTCCCAACCGTCTATAGAGTTGCTTGATTTTACGGGTACACCTATTACGGGAAGCGGAGACATAGAGGCTACCATTCCCGGCAGGTGGGCTGCGCCTCCGGCGCCTGCAATAATAACAGATATGCCTTTTGTATGGGCTTCTTTACTGAATTCAAAGAGCTTTTCCGGTGTGCGGTGGGCAGAAACAATATCAACATGTGTTTCTATCCCAAAATCTTTTAATATATCTATGGCATCCTGCATAACCGGCATATCCGATATGCTGCCCATTATAATAGCTACTTTCATCTTTCTCTTTTTTACAACTGTTCGCTGATTACTTTTATTGAATTTTTAACTTCCTCGGCAATTTTACGGGCTGTGGCTATATCCTCATTTACTATAGTAACATGGCCCATTTTCCTGAAAGGCCTTGTTTGTTTCTTTCCGTAAATATGTGGGGTTACACCATCTTTACCCAGTATTTTTTCAATGTTTTCATAAACTACATTGCCGGAGTGGCCTTCTGCACCTACTAAGTTAACCATTATTCCTGCAGCTTTGCTATCGGTGTTGCCAAGGGGCAGGTTTAATATAGCTCTAAGGTGCTGCTCAAACTGAGATGTGTAACTGGCTTCTATAGAATAATGTCCGCTATTGTGCGGCCTTGGGGCAACTTCGTTTACAAGTATTTCGTCATCTTTTGTCTGGAACATCTCCACGGCAAGTAATCCTACATGATTAAATGCTTCCGAAACTTTGAGTGCTACCGCCCTTGCTTTGTCGGCTACAGCATTATCTATGCGGGCAGGGCATATTACGTACTCTACCTGGTTAGCTTCCGGATGAAATTCCATTTCCACTACGGGGTAAGTTTTTATTTCGCCATCAGGATTTCTGGCTACTATTACAGCAAGCTCGTTTTTAAAAGGTATCATGTCCTCAGCAATACACTGTACATTGGCAACCCCTTCAAAACTCTCTGCAGAACGGATTATTTTTACACCATTTCCGTCATAGCCGCCTTCTGTGCTTTTCCATACAAAAGGATAAGTTATTTCGCCATTTGCTACAGCTTCTTTAAGCTCTTCCAGATTTTCAAACCTTTTGTAAACCGATGTAGGTATGCCATGCTGGGTGTAAAAGTCTTTTTGAATCCCCTTGTTTTGTATCTGTTTTAAGGTTTTAGGCGACGGATATACTTTTATGCCTTCGTTTTCCAGTTTTTCCAACGCAGCCACATTTACATGTTCAATTTCAAAAGTAAGCACATCCACCTGTTTGCCAAAATTGTAAACAGTATCAAAATCCATAAGGTCACCCTTAAAGAATTTGTTGCTGCCTATCTTGCAGGGAGCCTCATCGCTGGGATCAAGAACATAAGTTTGTATGTCAAATTTGCGGGTTTCGGTAAGCAGCATCTTTCCAAGCTGACCTCCTCCTAAAATTCCTAACTTAAAATCAGAAGAGAAATAATTCATTATCGTGTTTCTTGTTTGAAGTGCAAAGATACTTAAAGCGGTAAAATTTTTAAGTGCTAATAAAGGTTTTTATGCTTAAAGCTGTCTGTTTGTATTCTGGTTTCTGTAGTTTTTTACTTAATTTTAGCAATTGTACACGGGGCATATCAGAATAATATTTGTAATTTAGAAGTTCATTTTACGGCAAATTATAGTATATGAGAATCACAGTTGACCGAAAACCTGACAAAGTATTACCCGATACAAGACGTGTTATAGCACGCTTTTTTTTTAATGGCGAAGAACGGGCGGTAGAATTAATAAAAAAAATACTGAAACTTGAGAGGGATGAGGTCTTTTCCATTATCTCACCCCTGCTTCAGGATTTTTCCAAAAGGCATAGAAGCATAACAAAAAAACTCCTTAAGCATTGTGAACGCGTAAAGCCTGAAATCGAGGCGGCAGGTGGTAACTTTGATGAGCTGGATGAATATTGTAAACTGCTTATCGGTTCCTACTTTACTCATGAATACTCTATTGAGTCGGCGGCTTTTTTCAATCCGTCTATAGTGCCCGACCCTGATCAGACAAACCTTGAGGAAGGCCAGCTGCGTGTTATTATAAGTTTCAGGGCAGTGGGAGAGGGGCACGTCTCCTCAGTTGTTTTCCGTAGGGCAATTATTGATAAAAACAATAATATAACTGTAATACCGGCCGGTAATTATATAGATGAAGCTGAAAAGATTCATAATATAATATATCATAAAAGGCAGTTTCTTAAAAAAGCGCAGGAAGCCGATATTAATGAAAAATTTCTGCAGACGGTTGTAGAAAAACTGGAAGACCGTTTTGATTACGATCACCTGAAACAGCTTGTTTATGAGGCTTGGGATAAAACCAAAGATCCAAAGGAGATAAGGCAGTATAAAATGATACTTGCATTATCTGACAGCTACAGGAGGATTTCTTTTTCTAAAGATACCGATATAAGTGACAGGGTAATATTCCCGATATCTGATTTTGAAAGCAAAGGCATTGAAGATGCACGCTTTGTAAAATTTACTGATGATAACGGCAGAATAGTCTATTATGCCACATATACTGCTTATGACGGTGTTCATATTATGCCGAAGCTTTTAAAGACGCTCGATTTTTATGAGTTTAAAACAAGCCCGCTGCATGGCAATGGGGCCCGCAATAAAAACCTGGCATTATTCCCAAGAAAAATAAATGGTAAATATGCCATGCTTGCGCGTATAGACGGTTGGAACAACTACCTTATGTATTCAGATAACATCAATGAGTGGGAAGACCCTGTGAAAATTCAGACTCCGGAACTTCCGTGGGAATTTGTGCAGATGGGTAATTGCGGCTCACCTATAGAAACGGAATGCGGATGGTTGGTTATAACCCACGCCGTGGGCCCTATGAGACGTTACACTATAAGTGCCTCATTACTGGATATTAATGATCCGTCTAAAGAAATAGGACGCCTTAAAGACCCGTTGATAATACCAAATACAGACGAGCGGGAAGGGTATGTGCCAAATGTGGTATATTCCTGCGGATCCATAATACATAATGGGGAATTAATACTGCCTTACGGGCATTCCGACCATAGTTCCGGGTTTGCAACAGTAAACCTTAAAACTTTATTGGACAGGCTTAAAAGCGGAGGTTAAATCTTTTGAGGAAGAAGTAATTGATGGTGTACTGTTGTATATTTGCACAAAATTACGCAGTTAACCATCATGGAAAACGATAATGCCGGGAACCAGTCCGGCTTTTTTAAGAAAAATCCAGTACTTAAGCTAAAAGAATTCAGGTCTTTCCTCTGCATACGCTTTGGGCTAATATTTGCCCTTAATATGCAGATTACCATTATATTTTATTGGGTTTACCATATTACAAGCGACAAACTGGCCTTGGGTTTTGTAGGCCTTTCGGAAGTAATCCCGGCCATTGCGTGTTCGTTGTTTGCAGGCCATTTTGTAGATCTTAACGAAAAACGCAAAATGGTACTTATGTGTCTTTGCGCCTATATTTTATTGGGTGGGAGCCTTTTTGTATTAACTACACCATTTACTACTAATACAATGGGTGTGCAAAACACACTTTACCTTATTTACTTCTTTGTTTTTTGCGGAGGTATTATAAGGTCTTTTATGGGGCCTTCGGTTTTCTCATTGTTTGGCCTTGTGGTACCGAGAAAAAATTATGCAAACGCTACCAGCTGGAGCAGTATGGCATGGCAAACAGGTTCTGTGCTTGGCCCTTTGGCAGCCGGTATACTTATAGCGCTAAACGGTATCAGTACAGGTATGGCGGGTATTGTTATAATTGAGCTATTACTTTTAATACCAATGCTTAGCATAGGAGTAAAACCAATATTAAAGAAGGAAAAAGAACCTATACTGCAAAGCCTTACAGAAGGTATTAAGTTTGTGGTGAAAACGCCTGAGCTTTTGGGGGCGCAGCTGCTGGATATGTTTTCCGTACTTTTTGGCGGTGCTGTTGCGCTGCTGCCGGTATATCAAAAGGAAATACTGCACGTAGATGAGGTAGGCTTTGGTATACTTCGTGCTGCGCCGGGAGTAGGGGCATTACTTACTATGGGTATACTGGCTTTTTTACCACTAAGGACCCAACCAGGCAAAAAGCTATTTGTGGCGGTAACGGGGTTTGCATTATCAATTATTATTTTTGGGATATCAAAAAACTTCTATTTGTCCTTTTTTATGCTCCTGCTGTCAGGTATGTTTGATGCCGTTAGCGTGGTAATACGGAGTACTATATTGCAGCTTGTAACACCCGATCATATGCGAGGCAGGGTAGCATCTGTAAATACTATGTTTGTAAGCTCCTCCAATGAGTTAGGCGATTTTGAAAGCGGTGTTATGGCACACTGGCTGGGTACAGTACGTGCTGTAGTGGTTGGCGGATGCCTTACACTTGGGGTTGTGGCTGTTACCTTTTTTAGTGCGCCACAGTTAAGGAAATTTGGTTTTGAGGAAGAAGAAAAGTCAGATTAAAGAATTTCCTCTGTTTCAGGGTCGTCATCAATAAATTCACGTTCTGTTTTTGCAATAAAAATAGTCGCTACTCCATTGCCTATAAAATTTGTAATGGCCCGTGCTTCGCTCATAAATTTATCAACACCCAGCAAAAATGCAAGGCCTTCCAGTGGTATTTTATGAATTGCAGTAAGAGTAGAGGCCAACACAATAAATCCGCTTCCGGTAACTCCTGCAGCACCTTTTGAGGTAATCATGAGCAGGCTTATTATAGTAAGTATTTCACCCGTTGTGAGATGTACATTATACAACTGTGCTAAAAAAATAACCGCCATGCTAAGGTATATAGATGTTCCATCCAGATTAAAGGAATATCCTGTAGGTACTACAAGCCCCACCACTGATTTGCTGCAGCCCATACGCTCCAGTTTTTCCATTAGATTAGGTAATGCGGCTTCAGAGGATGAGGTTCCCAAAACAATAAGCAGTTCAGCTTTTATATACTTTAGAAATTCAAGTATACTCAGTTTATAATAACGCATAATACTGCCCAGTACAACAAAAATAAAAACGGCCATAGTAATATACACTGTTATCATAAGCTTGCCTAAAGGAACCAGTGTATGAAGGCCAAATTTACCAACGGTATAAGCCATACCGCCAAAAGCACCCAGCGGTGCCAGATACATTATCCATTTGAGCGCTTTAAATACAATATTTGAACATTTGTATAAAAAACCTACTATTTGCTCTCTTTTACTGTGGTAATTAAGTATAATGCCAGCAATAATGGCGACGAGCAAAACCTGTAATGTTGCATTATCCAGAAAAAACTGCAGCCAGCTAAAATCAGCTTTTGAAGCTGTATACTGTGATGCATCCTGTATATCAAGACCGGTCTTGTCTATTTTGCCGGGCTGTATAATATAAGCAACGGCAATACCTATAATAAGTGCCAGTGTAGTAACAATTTCAAAATATATTAGTGACTTAATACCTATACGCCCTACTTTTTTAAGATTACCCATTCCTGCAATTCCCAACACTATAGTTAGAAAAATAATAGGTATAATAAACACTTTGATAATTTTAATAAAGC
>CAMPIZ010000063.1 GCA_946886675.1 uncultured Flavobacterium sp. | reverse complement strand
ACTTTATATTAAGAATAAGTATCAGGCAGTAAGCCCAGCTTATGCCTGATACCTTCTTACTTTATTTTTGTTTATCACACTTTAATTTCAACTTCTACACCACTAGGAAGCTCAAGTTTCATAAGAGCATCGATAGTTTTAGAAGAAGAACTGTAAATATCAAGAAGCCTTTTGTAAGAGCTAACTTCAAACTGCTCTCTTGATTTTTTGTTAACGTGTGGAGAACGTAGTACAGTAAAAATCTTTTTGTGAGTAGGTAACGGAATAGGACCTGTTACAACTGCACCTGTACTTTTTACAGTTTTAACGATCTTCTCTGCAGATTTATCTACAAGGCTGTGATCGTATGATTTTAGTTTTATTCTGATTTTTTGACTCATTTTCTTTAAGATTAAGCGTTACCTTTTGCTTTTTTAATAACTTCTTCTGCAATGTTTGAAGGTGTCTCAGCATAGTGAGAGAACTCCATTGTAGAAGTTGCACGACCTGAAGATAATGTTCTTAGAGTAGTTACATAACCAAACATTTCTGAAAGCGGAACGCTTGCTTTTACTACTTTAGAACCAGCCCTGTCGTCCATATTGTTAATTTGTCCACGACGACGGTTAAGGTCACCTACGATATCACCCATGTTTTCTTCAGGAGTTAATACCTCAAGTTTCATGATTGGCTCAAGGATAACAGCTCCGGCAGCTTTAGCAGCCTCTTTGTAACCCATTTTTGCAGCTAATTCGAATGAAAGAGCATCCGAGTCAACCGGGTGGAATGAACCATCTAAAAGGGTAACCCTCATACTATCCATTTCGTATCCGGCAAGAGGGCCTTGTTTCATAGCCTCTCTAAATCCTTTCTCAATAGCAGGTATAAATTCTTTTGGAACGTTACCACCTTTTACTTCATTAATAAACTGAAGACCTACAGGTGCTTTACCATCTACTTCTTCAGCAGGCTCAAGACGGAATACAATATCACCAAACTTACCACGACCACCAGATTGTTTCTTGTAAGTTTCTCTGTGGTTAGCAGAACGTGTGATAGCTTCTTTGTACTCAACCTGTGGCTCTCCCTGATTAACCTCTACCTTAAACTCACGCTTAAGACGGTCAACAAGGATGTCAAGGTGAAGCTCACCCATACCAGAGATAATAGTTTGTCCTGAAGCATGGTCTGTTCTTACTGTAAACGTTGGATCCTCTTCAGCAAGTTTAGCTAAAGCCATACCCATTTTATCAACGTCTGCCTTAGTTTTAGGCTCAACAGCAATACCAATTACCGGATCAGGGAAATTCATACTCTCAAGTACGATTGGGTGCTTCTCATCACAAAGTGTATCTCCTGTTTTGATATCTTTAAAACCTACAGCAGCTCCAATATCACCAGCCTCGATAAATTCGATTGGGTTTTGCTTGTTAGCGTGCATCTGGTAGATACGGGAAATACGCTCTTTGTTTCCAGAACGTGTATTAAACACATAAGAACCTGCATCAAGACGTCCAGAGTAAGCTCTGAAGAATGCAAGACGCCCTACATAAGGGTCTGTAGCAATCTTAAATGCAAGTGCAGAGAAAGGCTCGCTTACAGATGGCTTACGCGAAATAGGCTCATCCGTATCAGGATTCATACCTGAAATAGCTTCTTTATCAAGCGGAGACGGAAGGTATTTACAAACCGCATCCAGCATGAACTGAACACCTTTATTTTTGAATGAAGAACCACAAAGCATCGGTATGATAGCCATATCGATAGTAGCTCTTCTTAACGCTTCATTAATTTCTTCTTCTGTAATAGAGTTTTCGTCCTCCATATACTTTTCAAGAAGATTTTCATCATATGCAGCTACCTCTTCGATAAGCTTACCTCTTAACTCTTTAGCTTCTTCAACTAAATCATCAGGAATAGGCACAATATCAAAAGTAGCTCCCTGAGTTTCCTCATGCCATATAATAGCCTGGTTTTTCACTAGGTCTACCACACCTCTAAAGTCTGCCTCATCACCAATTGGTAATACAATTGGCACAGCGTTAGACTTAAGCATGTCTTTAACCTGGTTACAAACAGCCATAAAGTTTGAACCCTGACGGTCCATTTTGTTAACAAACCCCATACGAGGAACTTTATAGTTATCTGCAAGCCTCCAGTTAGTTTCAGACTGTGGCTCAACACCATCTACCGCACTAAAAAGGAAAACAAGACCGTCAAGAACCCTTAACGAACGGTTTACCTCTACTGTAAAGTCAACGTGACCCGGAGTATCGATGATGTTAAAGTGGTAACCCTGAGATTCCGGCAGTGGCTTACCCTGCTCTGTAGGGAAGTTCCATGTACATGTTGTAGCAGCAGAAGTAATGGTAATACCTCTCTCCTGCTCCTGCGCCATCCAGTCCATGGTAGCAGCACCATCGTGTACCTCACCAATTTTGTGTGATTTACCCGTGTAAAAAAGGATACGCTCAGTTGTTGTCGTTTTACCGGCATCAATGTGAGCAGCAATTCCTATATTTCTTGTATATTTTAAATCTCTTGCCATTTCTATTTATAAACTTTCTTTATGAATTAAAATCTAAAGTGAGAGAATGCTTTGTTAGCTTCTGCCATCTTATGAGTATCCATTCTCTTTTTAACAGCAGCACCTTCTTCTTTAGCAGCAGCTAAGATTTCAGAAGCAAGCCTTTGAGCCATAGATTTCTCATTTCTTTTTCTTGCATAAAGTATCAGCCATTTCATAGCCATAGAGATTTTTCTATCTGGTCTGATCTGCATTGGTATCTGGAAAGTAGCACCACCTACCCTGCGACTTCTTACTTCCACGTGAGGCATAACATTTGTTAACGCGTCTTTCCAAGTTTCTAATGCTGATTTCTCTGCATCCTGTTTCTTTTGATCTACGATTTCGATAGCATCATAGAACACTTTAAAAGCAGTTGATTTTTTACCGTCCCACATTAGGTTGTTAACAAAACGTGTAACTAACTGATCGTTAAACTTTGGATCTGGTAAAAGAGGTCTTTTTTTGGCCTGTCTTTTTCTCATGTCTTTACTTTAAAAGTTTTAAAATTACTTTTTGTCTTTAGGGCGTTTTGCACCATACTTAGACCTTCTTTGTAACCTACCGTTAACACCGGCAGTATCCAAAGCACCACGAACGATGTGGTATCTAACTCCTGGTAAATCTTTTACCCTTCCGCCTCTAACTAATACTATCGAGTGCTCTTGCAGATTGTGACCCTCTCCCGGGATGTATGCATTTACCTCGTTACCGTTTGTTAAACGAACCCTTGCAACTTTACGCATTGCAGAATTCGGTTTCTTAGGTGTTGTAGTGTAAACACGTGTACAAACCCCTCTTCTTTGAGGGCAAGAATCTAAAGCAGCCGATTTACTCTTCTTAGTTATCTGGGCTCTCCCTGTTCTTACTAATTGCTGAATTGTTGGCATAATTAATACTAAAAATTTCTTATGTTTAAAAAACCCGCTTTTTACGGGGTTGCAAATGTAGGAATTATAATTTATAAAACAAATCTTAAATCATTAATTTTCAATCTACTCGTACTCAAAAAACAGCCATTATATTTTTTGCGCTTTTTTTGCGTTATTTTTACCCCGGTAAGACTTAAAACTTGAAACATTTATCCACCATATTTTTACTCCTGCTTATTTCTTTTTCAGCAAAAGCACAAAACTTTTACCTGAAAATAGAAGGAAAAGACAATGCCGAAACTAAAGTAATAGACTCTTTAGCTTATAACCAAAGGCATGAAAATGCAAAGTTAGCACAAGAGGAAACAGAAATTTTACTTACAGCCCTGCAAAAGAAGGGTTACCTGGAAGCACAAGCACTCACACACATTAAAACCAACGACAGTACTTTTGTGTATAAATTTTCGGTAGGGCAAAAAACTAACACCTTATATATATATACCACAAAACTTACAAAGGAGCAAAAAGAGCTTTTGGATATCGAGAAAGACACAATAACAATACCCATAGAAGATACAGAAGCATATATGGAACGTAGTATATTGTTGTTGGAAAAGAAAGGTTATTCTATCAGCGAACTACAGCTATCAGGCTACAATAGAAAAGATAAAACATTATCGGCCTACCTTAATATAAAAACTGAAAAACTAAGAACTATTGACGGACTTGTTGTAGAAGGCTACACAAAGTTTCCCGAAGGTATAAGAAAAAATATACTTAGACAATACAAAGGAAAGGTGTTTAATCAAAACAATCTGCAGCGGATTTATCGCGACTTTAATGCTATCCGGTTTGTAAACCAGGTTCGATATCCCGAAATATTATTTAAACAGGACACAACAAAAGTTTATGTATATCTTGAAAAAGGAAAACCAAATTCTTTTGATGGATTTATAGGTTTCTCTAATGATGAGAACAGCAACATAATATTTAATGGATACCTGGATCTTCTTTTAAACAATGTACTGAACTCGGGAGAAAAATTTAATCTGTTCTGGAAAAGTGATGGAAATAAACAAACCACCTTTAACGCAAGCATCGAACTTCCTTACCTCTTTAAAAGCCCAATAGGACTTAAAGCAAGCCTGAGGATCTTTAAACAGGATAGTACTTTTCAAAACACTGTTACAGACTTAAACCTGGGATATTATTTTACATATAATTCCAAACTTTATTTAGGATACCAGCAAACACAGTCGGTAGACATCCAAAATCAAAACAACAGCATTCTTAGCGATTATACCAGCACCTTTGTTACCACATCTTACGAATTTACAAATTACACCCCGGATGACTTTTTGTTTCCTGAGAAAACCTTTTTCACAGCCAAAGGTGGCTACGGTAGCCGAAAGGGCAAAACACAGGAGACTCAACAATACTTTTTGCAATTTAAAGGCTTTTACAATTTTTACCTTAACAAAAAAAACATTATAAACTTAAAGAACGAGACTTTTTATCTGGAAAGTGACTCCTATATAATTAATGAGCTTTACAGATTTGGAGGCATCAACTCTGTAAGAGGATTTAACGAAAATAGCCTTCAGGCCAATCTTTATACTGCCCTTATGACGGAATACCGCTTTGTACTGGCTCCTAATATATATGTACACTCCATAACTGATTATGGCTATTTTCAGGATGAGACATCCGGCATTAAGGAAAATATTTTAGGCCTGGGGTTTGGTTTTGGATTACTTACAAAAAACGGCCTCTTTAATATAGTATATGCCAACGGCAGCACAAAAGGACAGTCTATTAAATTATCAAACTCTATAGTACACCTTAGTTTTAAAACAACTTTTTAAAAATAAAGCCGCTTCAGACTGAAGCGGCTTTTCCTTTTAAACTAAACTAAAACTACCTAATCTACTATTACCTTAACTGTATATACTTTGTTTGAATGTATTTTTAAAACATAAACCCCTGTTGGAAGACTTTGATTTACCAGCGAAAAGTTATAATCATTTACATTTTTTGATGAGTAAAACAGGTTCCCGGTCATATCAAAAACATCAATCTGATCTATTGGGTATTTCGATTTGATATAGGTCCTCTCCCCCTTTTTAACCGGATTAGGATAAACCATTACACCACTTTCACTGCTGTACTCATCTACTCCCATACTGTCATCAAGAACCTCAAACGATACCCTGTTAGAAACTTCATTATAAGAATCGTTAGTAAATATCACTATAAAATAGTCTCCCGGCTCTACCGGAAGGTTTTCATCCGGAATTACTTTTGTTCCTTCCGGAAGCCCGTCAAAATAAGTGTAGCTAACAAGCTCGTCCACATTCGGATCATCTCCTTCATGATATATACCTAGCCAGTCTTTAATTATACCTGGAGCATCCGTCCAGGTTGCTATTATATTTTCATTAAGGTTGTAAACTGTTTTATTGATAACAAGCTGGGTAATTTGATCTCCAACCTGAAAAAACACCTTTTCCCCAACACTGTCATACCCGTCTTCAAGAAAATACTGAACGAAATAATATCCATCTGCAAGATCTTCAAAAGTAAATTCACCACTTGTAGATGTAACATAATCCCATTGGGTTGAGTTAACAGAACCCGGCTCATGACCTACCTTATAAATACCTATCCAGTCGTTTGTAAGCTGAGGGCCATTTTCAAAAGTAACCGTTACAGCACTACCAGAATCATACACTTCCTGATCTGTACTTAATGTAACAAAAGGCCCCACATAAAACTGCTGCCTGTCGGCTATTTCAGTATAAGTATCATTTTCAAAAATTGCTGCATAATACCTTCCTACCTCAGTCAGTCCATCAAATGTTATATTACCGCTATTCTGCCCATTGGTATATCCCCAATCCTGTGACGGACTGCTGCTGCCAGGCGTCTGGCTGATTTTGTAAAGCCCAATCCAATCGGTAGCATTACCCGGAGTATCAGCAAAAGAAACTATTATAGGTGTACTTGGCAGGTATGCTGTAGTATCTGTCTGTATTTGGGTATCCGCAAATTCACTGTTAATAATATTAAATGATTTTACCTCACTCCATTCTGACCAGTTAAGGTTACTATCCCTTTGACGTACTTTTACAAAATATTCACCATTGGGTATTTCATTTTCAGCCAATGTAAGTTTAGTAATATCCACACCTTCGTTAACATTAGCCGTAGTATCTATCTGAGCACCTACAGGTCCGTATAAATTCTCAAAGTCCCGGTAAACATCTTTTTCTATAATATCAAATTCAGGCGTTTTACCAATCATAAATTGGGTAGAATTAAGAGGCTCTTCCGTTGTTGTATTGTAAGCTGAACTTTCTATATTTAAAGGAAGTGCTACATCTCCACCATCAAATTCATTTAGTATTGAAGGTTGCTGCGGAGCTTCAAGGTTTGAATAACGATGAAACTCATCCATAAGCTCATTGTTTTTCCAGTTATAAACACTGCCTATGGAATAAGCCTCTACGTTAAAGGTTCCGTTGTTTACATCTATATCTATAATCTGGTAAATCCAGTTTGATATTGTTTTCTGAACATCTTCAAAATCCTGCTCTACCGACATGCCCCAGTATTGATCCCAGGCAACACCTCCGGATATAATCTGGTAGGTGGGTGTATTTTTAAGCTGCCCCCTATGGTAAAGGTGATGATGGGCACCAATATGTAAAATATGTTTAGGTGAAGTAACTAATACAGGCATAACCGTATTACGCACCCATGTAGATATATCGCCTACATATTGTTCTGCCTGATAAGGCCTGTGCCCTAATGATATAATCCATTCTACAGTATCATCATTATTGGCTGCTTCAAGAACCTGCGTTACCCATGTTAGCTGCTGTAAGCCTGTACGCTCTGTATCCAGCGCTATAAATAAGGTATTGCCCACCTGGTTTGCATAATAGTTTTCTGTTCCTGAAGAAATACCCTGGTAAGACATTTCATCAAGAATATAATGGTCATAATATGCCTGCATCCCCAGGGTACCATATGTTTCATGATTACCAACTAAGGTTTGTATCGGGAGGTAACCCGATAATGCTTTATTTTTATTAAAATGCACAAACTCATAATGATCCAGGGTCCCAACGTCTACCTGATCACCAACCATTACAGTCATAGCTATATTATCAGCCGGATCAAGATCTTCTCCCCATTTTTCAGCTATTTTCCGTTTTGCTGCAGAAACAAGTGAATCAAATCTTGGTACATTTCTCATTTGATTATCCCCTAAAACAAGAAAGCGAAGGTGTCCGTCCTCTGTAGCAGCTTCACCTGGCATTGGCATTGTTTTAAAAGAGTAAATCTCCGAAACCAGCGCACCTGTTTTAACCCTGTAATAATATTTTGTATTTGGTGTTAATCCGGTAATCTTAACTGTATGATAGTAATAATTATTGTTATATCCTGTATCAGAAAAAATCTGATTTGTACCTGTAACACTGTTAATAAGAGCTTCAGGTGTACTGCCATACTCTACAACAGATTCAGGATTGGAACTGGTTTTCCAGTTAACATATATTGATGTATCTGTTGGAGCCTGTAAATACGGATTAAGCGTTTGAGCTTTTAATACACTTAATGGTATTAGTAAAAGTAGTAAGTATAATTTTTTCATGTCTGTCATATTTTGGGTCAAAATTAATCTGATAGACAGTAAT
>CAMPIZ010000062.1 GCA_946886675.1 uncultured Flavobacterium sp. | reverse complement strand
CTATAAGTTTGAATCAATAAAAAATACTCACAAACAAAAGAGTTTTACTGTATTTAGTTCAATTACCGAAAAGAAAACCGCCTTACATTTCTGAACTATGGCAGCACATTTTAAAGAATACACACATTTCTCCATAAACGACCCAAAGCAGGCATACCTAAACGGTACAACTTACTATGCACAAATCATAACGCATGATAATGTTACAAAGATTAGCTCTGTTGTACCAAAATGTATTTATCAAAAAAGTAATCAAAACAATCACCACTATGAAGTACATTATTATCAAAGGGTCAAAAAGCTCTGGAAAAGCTGAAACCATTAATGCAATTTGCAGGAAATTGAAACCGGAAGCCATTCGCAAGTTGTATTTTCATGAAACCGGTACAACATTTATGGAGCAGTTACCTTCTACGGCAAACATTTCTGAAGGCACCTACATAGTTACCGTAAAAAAGAAAAATATTTTAATGGTAACCAACTGCCCTACAGAACAAAAAAAACGCATTACCCATATATTAGATTCTGTATTAAAGCTAAATATAACTCCACACATTGCTATAGTAGCTATGAGAGGACTGGAAAAATTAAAAGATTTTGCCACAGCCCAAGAACTGGAAAATTATGGTAAATGCATCTATGAAACTAAGATATGGCGTATACCGTCAAACCAGTTTAGCCTCACAGATGAATGGAACAAAAGGATTTCTTACATTACGGCAATCACAATGCATAACATATAATACTACTACTTAAAAAGCCTCTTTACAGGAGGCTTTTTGTTAGTTTTTTGATAATGATGATGATTGAATTAACCTACTGGCTGTTATTTCTTTTTTAAAATAAGTGAACTTATAAGTGTTACTACAAGCCCAATTGGTAATACCTCAGAATATGTAATTAATATAACCATGATAGGGCTTTTATACATTTCCTTATATTCAGCCATTTCATTAGCTTTGGCAGTAAGTTCTGCAGCAGTTGCCCCTTCCCTTTCAGCATTTATCAACACATGCTCGGTATACTTATCCATAAAATCGGGCACAAAAAGATAATAATCTAGCAGCCAGCCCACAACATACATGGTAGATGCTATAAGAGATATAAGTATACCTACCTTAAAAGCCTTACCAAAACTGATGCCGCCACCGTTATACTTATCCCTGTAGTTTTTTATACCGATGTAAACAAACGAGAACGCTGCAAGCATTGCCGCATACCCCAAAATCATGTTAGGCTCAAAATCAGGGCTGTTGTAACACATGCTTACAGACAGTACCATCATTGCAGTAACAATTAATCCTGAAATAGAGCCAAAAACAATTACATTTCTTTTCATAATTCTTCAGTTAAAAATTTAAGCAAATTTGCACCCCGAAGATTGATTTTGCCTCATCCTTAAGTATGATTTTATGTCTTTTCAGCAAGAAATACTACTTAAGTACTATGACTATACAGAGTTTTAAAACCTCCATAGCTGTACGCCGTAAGGCTCCAGCATAACGGTTCTGCCGCCTTTACTAAAGTTGTTTTCTGCATACCCCATAACAGGTTTTAAATCATTAAGCCTTAATGTAAGTCCGTAATCAAGAGTAATAGTTTGATGCTTATCCGAAAGATTTACTAAAACCACAACCTTTTCTTTTCCCTCCCCTTTCACAAAAGAAATGACCTCATCTCCGGAGCTTTCTAAAATATTGAAATCACCGGATGAAAGTGCAGGAATCGTATTGCGGTTAAACAGCAGCATCCTGTAAAAACTCCATAGTGAAGATTTATCTTTTATTTGTGTGTTCAAATTATTCCAATCAATACTTTCAATTCCGGCTTCTGTTTCCTGTCCATTATTAATAAAAGGAGTACCACCCAGCATCAAACTAAGGGCGGCTTCTGCCTTAGCTTTCTGAACACTTATAGTTGTTTTTTCATTTCCTGACCCTCCAATAAAGATCATTTTATTTTTTCCTTCAGGAACATTTTTTAATGCAGCAGCAGCAGTTTGTATCTTAGCTTTACTAAATGAATTTATAGCAGCTTGCAGTTCATTAGAAACTACAACATCAAAACCCGCCTTAAAATAATCTTCATCGTTATAAGAGTCATTTAGAGGATGTGCAGTAATTATCATCTCAGGCCTTACTTTTTTTATTTCCTTAATAAGCGGTGCCCAAAAATCTTTAAGTAATCCGGTTTGTGTCCCCAACGTATCCTGAACATTAAAAACAAAACCATCGGCCCCGCTGTAAAAACTTGGGTTAATGTCGGGGTTAATCCAAAATTTTAAAGCTGTTGTAGTTTCATCTTTAACCCCGGTTTCTTTAAGGTTAACCATTATGGCTTCTGCATTTTCACTTGCTTTGGTTTCTTCCAGCAGGTAATTTTTATATTTGGATTTATCCGTTGCCCAAAGATGCTTTGGCGAAACATAATTAAAATCCATTTTAAGGTAAACTTTCATTTTTCTCTTATGCGCTCCCTGAACAACCGCTTTATAGTCACCAAGAGAGCCATATTCTGTATTAACAGCCTGCAGGTTTAATGTATTTTGATTATCCTGTGAATCTGACTGGTAAACGGGAGAAAGCATTATTACCCTGGCTCCCAGCCTTTCAATATAATCCAGTTTTTGCTCAACACCCTTTAAGTCGCCCATTCCATTATTATCTGTATCAAAAAATGTCTGTATATTAATATAGTATACAGCTTCTTTTTGAGCAGATGCACATAAGGAAACGAACAGGCCCAGCGCCACAATTATTTTTCTTAGCATAACAAAGAGTTTTATTTCAAATATAGTATTATTTGCTGTTGCGTTAATCTAAAAATCACTTTGATATTCAAAATACCATGCCCAATTTGTTATTTTTGCAACAGCAGCAAAAATATATTCAGTATGCTTATAATAGGAATAGCCGGAGGAACCGGAAGCGGAAAAACAACTGTTGTACAGCAGATAATGAATGAGCTTCCCGCAACCGAAGTAGGCATTATATCGCAGGACTCCTACTACCGGGAAACTACAGAGCTAAGTTATGATGAGCGCGTAAAAATAAACTTTGACCATCCGCGCTCAATCGATTTTGAGCTGCTGGCTCAACACTTACAGGATCTTAAAGAAGGTAAAGCTATAGAGCAGCCTGTGTACTCCTTTGTTACTCATAACAGGACAGGCGATATAATACTGACTCAACCCCGTAAGGTAATGATTGTAGAAGGCATACTGATACTTTCTGACCCAGTCCTGAGAGAGCTTTTTGACATAAAGATATTTGTGCATGCAGATTCCGATGAGAGGCTGATACGCAGGCTGCGCAGGGACATAACCGAAAGGGGACGCGATATGGATGAAGTGTTAAACCGGTACCAAACCACACTTAAGCCTATGCACGAACAGTTTATAGAGCCTACAAAGGCTTTTGCAGATATAATTATACCGCACGACAGGTACAATACCGTAGCTATTGATGTGGTAAGGGCTGTAATACACCAAAGGATACTTTAACGGCTTAAACCAAAAATAAATCCGAAAAAAACCATTACTTTGTAAAGTAAATTTGCATGCCTTATATGAAGAAGCCATTTAGTAAATTAACCCAACGCTACCCTTTCCTTAAAACCTTAGGAAATAAGTATGTATTGGTTATAGTTTTTGTGGCTGTATGGTTAATTTTCCTTGACAACTATTCCTATTTTGAACACAGGGTACTGGATAAGGAAATAAAAGAGCTTGAAGAGAATAAAGAATATTACATTCAGGAGATAAAGAAAGACAGCACCAGCATAAGGCAGCTGAAAAATCCTGACCAGATAGAAAAATATGCACGCGAAAAATATTACATGAAGCGTGAGAACGAAGATATTTACATTATAGAATTTGAAGAGGACGTTCCCGAAGAGGAAACGAAATCACTTTAAAATTTTAGCATGAGCGAAAACTTATTTAATGAATTTGAGGCTGTATCATCCAAACAATGGAAACAAAAAATACAGTATGAGCTGAAAGGCGCAGATTATAACGAAACATTAGTATGGGAAAGCCCGGAGGGCATAAAAGTAAAGCCTTTTTACCATGCTGATGAGTATGGTGAACCTTTAAAGGTTACCACACACACTGCTAACTTTAAAATCTGCCAGAATATATTTGTTCACGATCTGGATAAATCGGTAAAGCGTGCTAAAGAAACTCTTAGCCGCGGTGCTGAGAGCCTGAGGTTCACCATTACTGATGAAAATATAGATATTGAAAAGCTGCTTGGCGAAATTTCTTTACAAGGCACTCCGGTTTACTTCAATTTAGGATTTCTGTCAATCGATTTCGTAAAAAAGCTTGATGCAATTGCAAAAGCTAAGGAGATGGAATTTTATGTACAGCTCGATCCTATAGGCCAGCTTGCTAAAGATGGTAACTGGTTTGGCAATCTTGATTCAGATTTTGAAACACTAAACACTATTGCCATAGCCTGCTCTAATATACACTTCCTTAGTGTAGACAGCAGCCTGTATCAAAATGCCGGAGCAAATATAGTGCAGCAGATAGCCTATACGCTTGCCCATGCCAATGAGTACTTTAACCGCATTGCCACTATAAACAAGCCGGTAGTACTGCAAACGGCAATTGGTACAAATTACTTTTTTGAAATTGCCAAGCTTCGTGCTATGAGGCTTCTTTTTAATTTGATAGCAAAAGAATACGACCATAATTTTGAATGCCATATTATAGCTTCTCCCTCCAGGAGAAATAAAACGCTGTATGATTATAATGTAAACATGCTGCGTACTACAACCGAATGTATGAGCGCCATTTTAGGCGGTGCCGATGCAGTTTCCAACCTGGCCTATGATGCACTTTACCATAAGGATAATGAGTTTGGCGACAGGATAGCGCGTAATCAGTTATTAGTACTGAAGCATGAAAGCTATTTTGATAAGGTAAATAATCCTGCAGATGGTTCTTACTACATTGAAGAGCTTACACAGCAGCTTGCAGAAAGAGCTCTGGCATTGTTTAAAGATATTGAGGCAAACGGTGGTTTTATAACTCAGCTGATTGAAGGAACCATACAGCGCAAAATACAGGAAAGTGCAGCAAAGGAACAGGAGCTGTTTGATAATGGTAAAGAAGTTTTATTAGGTACAAATAAGTATCCCAATAAAAATGACAGGATGGCTCACGACCTTGAGTTATATCCTTTTGTAAAAACCAACCCGAGAAAAACACTTATTAGCCCTATTATAGAAAAGCGCCTTGCCGAAAAAACAGAGCAGCAAAGGCTGGAACAGGAAAAGATTAATGCAGGTGCAGAATAATTGGTAAAAAATGAGAAAAGACATACAACATATACAATTAAAAACTGATAATACCATGCAGCTTGCTGCCAGCAGAAACGATAAGTTTGTTACTGCAGAAGGTGTTGAGGTTAAAGAGACATATAATAAAGAACATATAGAAAACCTGGAACATTTAGGTTTCGGGGCTGGTTTTGCACCAAACCTGCGTGGCCCTTATGGCACTATGTATGTGCGCCGCCCTTGGACAATACGCCAGTATGCAGGATTTTCTACAGCTGAAGAAAGTAATGCCTTTTACCGCCGCAACCTTGAGGCCGGGCAAAAAGGCTTATCCGTAGCGTTTGACCTTGCTACACACAGAGGTTATGACAGCGATCATGAGCGTGTAGTAGGCGATGTAGGAAAAGCCGGTGTTGCCATAGACAGTGTAGAGGATATGAAAGTGCTTTTTGACCAGATTCCTTTGGGAGAAATGTCAGTTTCTATGACAATGAATGGTGCAGTACTTCCTATTATGGCTTTTTATATTGTAGCCGCAGAAGAACAGGGCGTAAAACCGGAACAACTGTCGGGTACCATCCAAAATGATATCCTTAAGGAGTTCATGGTAAGAAATACTTATATCTACCCCCCTGCTCCTTCTATGAAGATAATAGCTGATATATTTGAGTATACCAGTAAAAAAATGCCAAAGTTCAATTCTATCAGTATATCCGGCTACCACATGCAGGAAGCAGGAGCCACTGCTGATATTGAATTGGCATATACCCTTGCTGACGGACTGGAGTACATCCGCACGGGGCTTGCTGCAGGCATGAAGATAGATGAGTTTGCGCCACGCCTTTCATTCTTCTGGGCTATAGGTATGAACCATTTTATGGAGATTGCTAAAATGCGTGCAGGACGCATGCTTTGGGCTAAACTGCTAAAACAGTTTGATCCGCAGGATGAAAAATCGCTGGCTTTAAGGACACACTGCCAAACAAGCGGATGGAGTTTAACAGAGCAGGATCCTTTTAATAATGTGGCACGTACAGCTATTGAAGCCGCTGCGGCTGCATTTGGAGGTACACAGTCATTACACACCAATGCACTGGACGAAGCTATCGCACTCCCAACGGATTTCTCGGCACGTATAGCACGTAACACACAAATATTCCTACAGGAGGAGACCAAAATAACAAGAACAGTAGATCCATGGGCAGGAAGCTATTATGTAGAAAGCCTTACTGCTGAAATTGCCGAAAAAGCATGGGCTTTAATTCAGGAAGTGGAAGAGCTTGGCGGCATGACAAAAGCTATTGAGGCAGGAATACCAAAACTTCGTATAGAAGAAGCCGCTGCAAGAAAACAGGCACGTATAGACAGCGGACAGGATATTATTGTAGGTGTAAATAAATACAGGCTGGCAAAGGAAGATCCGCTTCATATACTGGAAGTGGACAACCAAACTGTTCGCCGACAGCAAATTGACCGCCTTGAAAAAATTAAGGCAGAGCGTGACAACGATAAAGTTGCACAATGTATAAAAGAACTTACAGAAGCTGCAAAATCCGGTAAGGGTAATTTATTAGACCTGGCTGTTAATGCAGCAAGGCACAGGGCCACCCTTGGCGAAATAAGCGATGCCCTGGAAACGGTTTACGGACGATATAAAGCACAAATAAAATCATTTAGCGGAGTGTACAGCAAAGAAATTAAAAACGATGAAAGCTTTGAAAGAGCTAAACAGCTGGCAGATGAGTTTGCTAAGCTTGAAGGCCGCCGCCCAAGGATAATGATTGCAAAAATGGGACAGGATGGCCACGATCGTGGTGCAAAAGTTGTTGCCACAGGATATGCTGATGTTGGCTTTGATGTGGATATTGGACCGCTTTTCCAAACACCCGCCGAAGCAGCAAAACAGGCGGTAGAGAACGACGTACATATTTTAGGAGTATCCTCATTAGCTGCCGGTCATAAAACACTGGTGCCACAGGTAATAGAAGAGCTTAAAAAATATGGGCGCGAGGATATAATGGTGATTGTGGGCGGTGTTATACCTGCGCAGGATTATCAATACCTGTTTGATGCAGGCGCTGTAGCGGTATTTGGCCCCGGCACAAAAATCAGTGATGCAGCTATAAAGATTCTCGAGGTGCTTATTAAAGGTTTTGAGTAAATCACTATAACATGAAACCGGAAATTCAGGAATATAACGATAGTCAGGCAAGCACAGATAAAGAAATATGTGATATGCTGGCTGTAATAATCGATGAAAATCTGCCTGAGGCAGAAAATAAAATATGGCATGCCCATCCTGTATGGTTTCTTGATGGTAACCCTGTTGCAGGCTACAGCAAATTAAAAAATGGCATACGCCTTTTATTCTGGAGTGGTGCAGACTTTAATGAAGAAAAGCTAAAACCCGGTACAGGTAAGTTTAAAGACGCTTCAATTAGCTATACCTCAGTAGAAGAGGTTAATGCTGAGGACTTAGAAGGATGGTTAAAAAAATCCATAGCTATCCAATGGGATTATAAAAACCTTGTAAAAAGAAAAGGAAAGCTGGAAAGGCTTAAATAAATTCGATCCGTAATGAAAAAATTATTTTTTATAGTTTTTGTACTTTTTACAATAGGTACATCTGCCCAGACTGATAACCCTAAGTTTGATAAAGCATTGGCAGAAAAGCTTGGCGCAGATGAGTATGGCATGAAGCAATATGTTTTTGTAATACTTAAAACAGGAACTAATAATATTGAAGACCAGGCAAAGCGCAGCGAATTATTCAGGGGGCATATTGAAAATATATTCCGGCTTGAGAAAGAGGGAAAGCTGGTAGTTGCAGGGCCTTTTATGAAAAATGAAAAGGGATATCGCGGTATTTTTATATTCAACGTAAAAACAATTGCAGAAGCAGAAGCCCTTATTGCAACCGACCCTGCCATACAGGAAAAAATGCTTGAAGCAGAAATGTTTGAATGGTATGGATCTGCAGCACTTGGGGAGTACCTTGAAATACATGAAAAAATAGAACAGAAGAAGCCGTAATTATGGAT
>CAMPIZ010000061.1 GCA_946886675.1 uncultured Flavobacterium sp. | reverse complement strand
CTATATATATTTACTCTGTCTACTACAGGACCAGTACCTCCGGCACCCATTTCAGGATCATGTGCACCACCAGCAGCAGTAGTATGCCTTAATTCATGCAAAAAAGTCATACCATAACCTAACGTTTTATTATTTAATTCTGAAGGAGTACCTTTTATAAATCTATCAATTTGACTTGCACTTAAAGCTATACTGTTACCTGCAGTTCCAGATGTTTTTCCACCCATTACGTCAATCACTTCCTCACTATTTATTAATGCTATTAAATCAGCTCTTGCTGTTGCACTTCCTTTTTGTTTACCATCAACCTCTCCAATTATTGGATTCCCATTCTTATCTTTCTCAAATTCCATAAAACCAGAACTGTTTATACTAAGGTTCAATCCAGTGGCCAGATTCAAGTCATTAATAGTATTTTTAGCTATATCATAACGGGTAGCCTTATCAAATTTAACAAGCTTTGACATACTAATGCTATCGCCAGCTATGTCTCGAAATAATACTGGATTATTGCCAGAATAATTATATGATGATAATTCATAATATTTTTCTGCAAATCTATCAATCTTAGTAAACCTACCTAATGCGGGGTCATAATCTCTCCATCCAAAGGCATAAGTATTTTTATCTAAATCATCTTCAAGCTCCTTACCGTTATACTTATACTTATTCTTAGCTGTTTCAACATCATTATAGCCTTTATGTCTAAGTCCGAAGGGATAATAATGATTTTCTTCCATCACTATCAAACTCCCTCCAATCCCACGATACTTAAGCCTTATATTGCCCAGATGGTCGGTATAATTGTATACATACGTGTAGGTGTTCGAATCACTGTTATACTCTACATAACCTTCCGCTGTCGGAAACGTTGTGAGTTTAGTATCAATGTACTGAAACCCGCCTAAGTAATCAGTCTTAACCGCTGTACCTCCATTTTCTACTATTTTACACAGTTTTACGCCTGAGGCATCATAAATATAACTAATTTTTTTGGATGGGTCATTGCCGAAGATAATTTCGACAGGCAAATTAAGGTGGTTATAGGTTATTGCGGTAATTTCCTTATTCCTGTCGTATATCATATTACCATAATCATCATACTTGTAATCCACATCATTATTATCAGGACTGTCCTTAAATCCCTGCGGGCTGTTGGTAGCATCCGCTACAATACTTAGAAGATTGCTATCCGGTTCGTAAGTATAGGTGAGATTATCGATCTCAATCGGATTCGTACTATTATCATTACCACCTGTCCTTATAAGTGATGTTATATTGCCACGCGGGTCATATTTTATCTGTTCGTTATAATTACCCGGTTCGGGTACACTGGTATTAGGTTTCTGATACCTGGCATTCTTAAGACGGTTTAATTCATCGTAACTGTATCTGTATTTTCGAAGCACATTATCAGTTGTAGTTTTCCAGTAAGTCGCTGAAATATTACCGTTATACAAACCCGGCAGTGGATAACCACCAAGGTCATTGTCCTCCTGCTGATAATTTATTCTGAAAGCAAACAAGTCTCCTGATTGTGAGCTGCCATCGTAAAGGTTATCTACGTTATTAATATCGGTAAGCCAGCCGCGCACATTGTATTTGTAATCTACATACTGATAGGGGTTTGTACCATACATACCTCCCACATTTTTTTTAACCAGTTGTCCTATAGCATCATAAGCATTATCCTGCATCAATTCCTTGTCCAGGTTGTTTATCTTATGGGTGTGGGTTAACAGCCTGTCCTGATCGGTATAGGTAAAATCATCTAGTATTTCTGTTTCATTATCCCCGGAGTCGCGTCGCTGTCGGGTAATGGTATAACGCGGGGTACCATCAAAATCAAGCCGGGAATCTATCTGTGTATAACCACCCAGGTAATTTTTATTATGTACCCGTATTGGCCTTGCTTTGGCATCATAAAATGTGGTAGTGGTCTCGCCATTGGTATTTGAGGGCTGTATAACTGCCCTTTTCCACACTCCAGTTACTACCCCCCTTAACTCCTGTGTTACCTGTTCTCCTTCAACCGTTGAAGGTACAGAAGCTGCACCCGGCCAGTTGTAATTATCATAGTAATTTACAATTAGTAGCTTGAATCCTGAAGGCAAGCCATCCACCTTGTAATCCGTGTTGATATTGTCAATTGTCCCTTGTCCTCTTCCAATATTAACAGGGGCGTTTAAATTATCCTGCAAAGCCGCTCTTCGCTCAGAGCTTACTTCAGATTCATACCAGCCTGTTATAACCAGTCGGTTATTTACATCATAGTAATTACGCATCCAGCCTATATTACCAGTTCCGAAAGGTGAATTGGTAGGTCCTGTAGCCACTACGCGATCCCTGTTGTCATAAACAAGGTACTCCCATGTTTTACCCGGCAATTTCTTTTCCACCATCCTATTCCTGCTGTCGTAGTGGTACTGATAACCAAGACCATCTTTTGTAGCCAATGTAGCGTCTGGGGGCAACACGCAGGCAAGGTTTCCAAACTGGTCGTAGATATAATGCGTAAATATAACCGACATAACTGGCATACCATACTCGTCTTCTGACCCATAAGCTATTTTCTTAGCGATTAATCGTCCCTCCTTGTCCTTAAATTCTTCAGTATATCTGCTATTCATAAAACTCTCTGTAGCGATAGCATAAGCATTATTCTCATCCTGTGTTATTGTCCGGTAGAGTTCGCCTTCGTCGTAATAGCCTTCATCGGTCAGCTGAACACTGGAATAAATGCCTGTAACCGGATCAAGCTGGCTTACCGCGCTGTATTTTTTTACATTCGTAGATTCACTATTAACCGTATAAGCATACTTTACAGTATGGTCGTTGTCATCCTGGTAATGGGCCTTCCAGCTATTTCCTGGGGCTGCCTGCTTCAGTACCCTGTTTAATGGAGAGGCTTCAAATATCTTTTCTGTATAAGGATTTTTTGTTTCATCAAAATAAGGCGTATCGTAAAAAGAATGCACATTATTATAGGCAGCAGCATCAAAGGCAAGGTTAGCCGCTGAGGCTTCATAGGGTAGGTACTCCCTGGGCTGCCTGCCATATACATCATATTCAATGTGGGTAATCATATCCTTTCCGCCTCCGGACATTTTTCCGGCTACCTGTTGCACGGGCCTGCCCAGCCCGTCATAATAAATAACAGTGGCATGAGCCTTAGAAGCGTCTGTTGATGTTGTGGCGTCTTTATAGGTATAGGTCCTTACATAGTTCTGGTCGGTACTCTGCCCGATTACCATTAGGGGCAGTAATAATAGTATATAGAGTATTTTTTTCATGGTGTGATGGTATTAAGGCCTGAAATTATATTTGTTTTCCGATAAAAGGTTCCCTTGGTCATCTTTCACAGAGATTAGCCTTCCAAAAGGGTCATAGTCATAGAAAGTGGTATAACCCCTGGGATCGGTCATGGTTTTTATACCTATCAGCGGTTCATGCGTATAGGTGGTTATCATGGCATCCGGTAATGCAGTTCTCAGGTTATTGATGGCAGTGATGTTAGATTCGTTAATATCAGAATAATTAACCCCTAAGGATAGCGCAATCTGGGTATTGGAAGCATTCTCAAGCATCGCTATGGGTTGGCTTTTGTTATACCCCCAGATATAAGAGATGGTATTACCGTCTGTCTGCTGCACCTCCAGAATATTGCCATACTCGTTATAGGCTTTAAAGCGTGCTCTTTCCTCTAAAGCTTGCCCACCCTTAGATTCTGAAACTATAAACGGCAGGTAAGGGGCGTTGCCATCATAGGTAATGCTTCTTAAAGATATCTCACTACCGTTCCTGTAGGTTTTTACCTGTGCTATATCGGAAATCCTGTTACTGGTTGTATAGCCCGTGGGTAAGTGATAACTATAGTACATCTCGATAAACTCAGGAGAATTGCCCGAATACACCTGCTTTTTATAGGAAGCCACCTTCATGTTCAGGTTATTATAGGTAAAGTCTTCAATTGATTCGACCAGGTGCTGGCCGGAATCATCATTAAAATATTCGCGGTTTATTTTTCGGGTAAGCTTTACCCAGCCGAAATGCTGAAAGCTCTTTTCATATAAAATAAAACTTTCAGAAGGTCCGCATGTCAGATCGCACATAGGGTCCTGAGGTCCATTGACGGAGCATTGTTCTACCGCATCCACATAATCGCTATATGTAGTAAAGCTTGAAGCTTTTGGGCAATCCATCCATTTGTCACCGTAAACCTGTATCCCTATCATTTCGGTAAACTCCTGCATTGCAGCAGGATCGTATTCATAAATTGTTTCCTGAAGTTTCTGTCCTGCTTCATTAAATATCCTTTCCGCCAGTAAGTTCCCTTTTTTGTAGTCATGGGTTGCAATGGGAAAGAAAGGGTATCTGGAAGCAGTCTCGTCTTCAGGAACATCAATGGAAGATGTATATTCATAAGTAGTTTTACCGTTTCCTGTTTCTGAAACTGTCACATTTTTATAACCGACATATCCTCCCTGAGACTGAACTTCAGCAGCAATACTGGAAGAATAATCAAGCCTGTAGGTAAAGTCATATTTTGGATAATAGGGACAGGTTTCTGTACCACCCGTTATATATGTTCTCCTGATAGTATCGGTATAAACGGGCCTGGGTGATACCATTGATCCACTGCTTCTCCAGGTATCATTAAAAAACTGGTAGCTGTAATTTTTCTCCTTAACAGGGGCAGGCTCCTGCGATGCAATATAAGGGTCTCTATAATAGTAAGGGTCTACCGATTGATCAAAGTAGCCTATCCGCTTGATCCTTACCCCGCCGCCATAAAGCCATTTACGTGTTGGTGTAAGCCTGGTTTTGTAATCCAGCCAAAAAGTTGCAGCAGTAGAACCTGATTGGATATCAAAGTTTGTAAATTTTATTCTGTAAAAGCCTTCTAGTAAACCTAGATCATAATTTGCATAGGTACCATTTAAGGTACTCAATAACTGCCATTGTCCTGACACATATTTTTCAAGCACCAGACTCGCATTTTCTAATTGGTTACTAGCTCTGACTGTTACAAATTGTGGTTGTCCAATTATAGCTGAGAACTCATAAACAGAAGTATAATCATTTGCCGAGTTTGCTGCAAGGGTGTGTTCTTGCGTAGTAATATCCCAATTATCGGGATTGGAATTGAATTCACTGGTAGTAAGATCAGCATTATGATCTTCAAGCACCTGGTGGCCAATATAAGAGTATGTATTAGGTTCATAGTCAAAAACGGCACATCCTCCTGTGGGGTAGACAATTTTCTGAAGCATATCGCTAGCACATACAATGGGGGATACTTCTTTGTTTTGAGGATCAGTAAGCGGTGTACTGTTAAAATACCCCCAATAGTCATGGCTCATCCTTCCTCCAGAATTCAGACCTAAAACTTTATAATAGTCATCATAGGAAAAAGAGTGTTTTTGGGTTTTTGTGTCAATATAATTACTTTCTACTACATTTTCAAGCATCAGTCTTGAGCCCATTGAAGCTACATCAGAATAAAAGTAATTAAAGGTGAATTTCTTAAAATTGGTAAAGGAAACATCTGTGGTCTTTCTGCTTATCACTATCGATTTTAACTTACTGACATCCTCACTATTCTCTATGTTATCATCTGACCTGCCTATCTCATATTCAAAATCAATTTTTGCTTTACCTACTACAATCACATAATCTAATTTCCTGGTCTGTATAAATAAATGGTTTATCGTCCTTTTTTCAGCTGGCTGGAGTTTTTGATATTCTTCCGGGGGAAAACCACATGGACGCGCGCCAGTATAAAGATCTACGTATCCAATATCATTTATAACTGTATTTTGATTCAGATAGATGATTTGGGACTTAGTGGTTTGCATATTCTTTATCTGCTCTTCCATAGGTGCACTGTAGTAAAACTCTATTATTAATCGATTGGTTTTACTAGTTACTGTTGAAAGGTGGTAAGCACTTGTATACTGAGGAAGCACGGAGGAGGGGCTTGCGGTTTCACCATCACCCATAAAATTAATGAGGCTCCATGTTTGTTGGGTTGTTTTTTCCCTCACATCAAAGCGGTACTTATTACCTTTATCATCATGAATTTCAAAGTAATCGGTATCTGTCCCAGAACCCTGGTGATAGTTAATTTTAAGAGTGTTTTTATCCAACTTAACTACTTCCAGGTCTGTGTTGAGAATAAACCTGCCAGTATAACCCATAAAATTATATTGGTATAAATCATATTCCGTGTCATATTTACCTTTCATGTAAGTATCCCACATATATTCCGATTTAGCAAATTGAGCGGACTGGTCTAACATGCCTACGATGTCATCATAATTATTCTGAGATGTCCGTATACCATAGCGGGAATTATGAGAGATTTCATCAGGAAGCCCTTTTACAGTTCTTGAAATCGTACCCCCCGCCATAATGCTCCAACCAAGCCCAGTATTAGCCGCTGCCTCTTCTCCTGCTGCAGAAGCGGGATGGTAATTTAATGACAGGTTGATCCCTAAAGCATTATCAATGGTTGAAACATTATAAAGGGGGATAGCTATATTGGGAATCCCGGTATAATTATTTACAGGATACTCTTCAAATTTCATTAAGGCAGCGACCGACGGTGATGGCGGTATTACTGTAGGGAGTTTAGTTTCTATTGGTTGTTCCTGCCCGTGAGATACTGCATAAAACAATAATAATAGTATTATCAGGTGTGTATAGTTTTTCATTGTAACGTATTTATTTTAATTTTTTCCTTTCATTATTTTAACGGATGCGGTACCGGTGTTGGTGGCAACCTCCATGATGTAGATGCCTTGAGGATAAGAGCTCATATCAACAGGTATGGTACGGCTTTCCACTGTAAAAGTCTGGAGCTGCCTGCCCGAGAGATCATAGAGTGATGCAGTTCCGGTATCAAATTCAAATCCTACAATTACATTGGTAAATTGCTGGGCAGGATTAGGGATAGCTTCTATTTTATTCCTGCTGTTTTCCTCTTCCTTATCCTTGTCTTTAAGTTTTACCACCCAAAAGTCATTGCTGCCTTTGCCGCTTTTTTTATCCCTGGAAATTGTTCCTTTTGAAGTTCCGGCCAAAATATAGCCACCGTCCCTTGTCTGCACAACTTTTCGCAGGATGTCTTCCCCATTACTGCCGACAGCGGTTTTCCATACTTCTTCACCCTCGGATGATATTTTAATGGCCAGGTAATCGTTGATTTCTTTTTTATCGGATTTTTGTTTGCCGCGCACCTCACTCTGTGCATAGCCTCCCAGTAAAAAGGTGCCGTCCTGATTCTCTATCAGTGAGGTCAATATATCCACCTCCCCGGTATTGTAGGTCTCCTGCCAGAGTATCTCTGCGGACTCTGATAATTTAACAAGCCAGATATCGGTACCCTTCATATTGGACTTGCTTTTATTACCGGAACCATCTGATATGGAATTACCACCGGCAATAAAGCCTCCGTCAGCAGTCTGCTGTATGGTGAAGAGGTGGTCGTCTTTCTCACCGCCCAGGACACGCTGCCATTCTGTTTCTCCGTCTTTATCCAACTTTACTATCCAGTAGTCGCCTTCGCCCTTATTATCTTCAGCTTTATCGCGGGAAGCAGGGGAGTTGGAATAGCCCCCAATAATATAGCCCCCATCTTTGGTTTGCCCGGCACTTTCCAGTATGTCGTTATAAAGCCCACCATAGGTCTTTTGCCATTTTACCTGGCCTTGCGCGTCCAGTTTGATTATCCAGTAATCCAGGCTGCCACGGCATTCTTCTGCCTTACCGTAAGGATCTGCCGCGCCTTTTAAGATTAATGGGCTAATTGCAGAAGAGGAGGAACCTCCTACAAGATATCCCCCGTCAGTGGTCTGGATAATACTTTTTACCAAGTCATGGCCATCACCGCCCAGTGCTCTTTGCCATTCCTCCCCGCCTTTGGCATTGAGTTTAATGATCCAGATATCTTCTTTTCCCCGACAGGAATCTTTTTTATGAAAGTTAATTCCCGATTCTGAGGTCCCGGCCAGTATAAAACCGCCATCCCTGGTGTTTTGAATACTGTACAATAGATCAGGCCCCGAACCACCCAGGTTCTTCTGCCAGTCCAGACTGCCGCTCTCATCCATTTTCCAGACCCAGTAGTCCAGATCCCCCACATTGTTTTCTTCCTTGTTGCCTCCTTTAAGAGACAGGGAAGCTCCTGCCAGAATGAATCCGTAATCAGCAGTTGGCTGGGCATCCAGCAGGTAATCGGCCTGCTTGCCGCCGTACGATTTTTCCCATAGCACATCCTGCGCCTGTAAGGTGCTGAGGCCAAAAACCCCTAAACACAAAATTGTTAGCTTTTTCATTAAAATCCTGTTTGTTAAAGTTTTGCTAAATAT
>CAMPIZ010000060.1 GCA_946886675.1 uncultured Flavobacterium sp. | reverse complement strand
GTACAGACAGTTATTTAAATTAATTTTGCATTCAATAAGTAAAGGTAGTATGTTTTTGAAGTTTATTAAGAGCATTGGGCTGAAAAAAAACATTAAGAAAAGTTTAGCCCAATATGAACCGGAGGTACTTTCGGGCATGGTTAATACCATAGGTGTTCTTACAGATGAAACTTATGTTGCTGACACAAGGCTTATTGATGAAATAGCACGTTATGGCTTTAAAAAAGAAGCTGTGAGCCTGCTTGTTTACAGAAAAAAAGTATCTGCAAAAGAGGCAGAAACTATAAACTATCGTTACTTTACAAAAAAGGACATCTCGGCCGGGGGAGATTTTAAAGGCGAGGCCGCCGGTTTTATCAATACTCCTTTCGATTTGCTTATAAGTTATTATGATGTGGAAAAGCCTGTTTTGGTTCTCGCAACCCTGCAGTCTAAAGCAAAGTTTAAAGTAGGTTTTTCATCGGTAAACAAATTGTATAACAGTTTTACTATAAACATTACTGCCGATAAGTATAAAGAGTTTATAGCCGAGTTGTTTAAATATTTAAAAATCCTAAACAAAATATAATCATGCAGTCATTAACAGGTACAGGTGTTGCACTGGTAACGCCGTTTAAAAAAGATTTTTCGGTAGATACCGAAGCGCTTAAGCGAATTGTAAACTACCAGATTGAAGGCGGTATAGACTATCTGGTGGTACTTGGTACAACGGCAGAATCTGCTACGCTTACCAAGGAAGAAAAAGAGCTTGTTATAAAAACTGTTATTGATGCAAATGCCGGGAAACTTCCGTTGGTACTTGGCGTGGGTGGAAACAATACCCAGGAAGTTGTAAACGAACTTAAATCACGTGATTTTTCTGCTTTTACGGCTATACTTTCGGTATCTCCATATTATAATAAACCAACACAAGAGGGTATTTACCAGCATTTTAAGGCAGTTGCAGAGGCATCTCCGGTTCCTGTAATTTTATACAATGTGCCTGGAAGGACAGCCAGCAATATGCTGCCTGCAACGGTAATACGCCTGGCTAATGATTTTAAGGGTATTATAGGTATAAAAGAAGCAGCGGGCGACATTGTTCAGGCAATGAAGCTTATACAGGGCCTGCCTAAAGGTTTCCTTGTAATTTCGGGAGACGATATGATTACGCTTCCTATGGTGCTTGCCGGTGGTGCAGGTGTTATATCGGTAATAGGAGAGGGCTTCCCTAAGCAGTTTTCGCAAATGGTACGCCTGGGACTTGAAAGAAAAACAGATGAAGCCTATGAGCTTCACTACCTTCTGGCAGATGCTATTGATATGATTTTTGAGCAGGGTAACCCTGCCGGTATTAAAACCGTGTTTAAGGCGCTTGGCCTTTGTGAAGATACTGTAAGGCTTCCCCTGGTAAACGTTAACGAAGATTTAGCAGGAAGGCTTACTGCATTTGTAAAGAAAATTGGTTAAATTTATAGGGAAAAACTTAAAATTTAAAAGCCATGTTATCTGATGCAATGCAGTCTGCGCTTAACGAGCAGATTAAAGTAGAGGCAGAATCTTCGCAAATTTACCTTGCCATGGCTTCGTGGGCAGAGGTAAAAGGATTTGAAGGTATAGCCATGTTTATGTTTAAGCAGTCTGACGAAGAAAGGCAGCACATGCTTAAGCTCATTAAATATGTAAACCAGCGCGGCGGGCATGCCGTAATATCGGCCCTTGATGAACCCAGGCTGGACTATACTTCATTTAAAAAACTTTTTACACAGCTATACAATCACGAGGTAAAGGTTTCAGCTAGCATTAATACACTGGTAGATATAGCGTTAACAGAAAAAGATTATGCTACCCATAACTTCCTGCAATGGTATGTTTCTGAACAGATTGAGGAAGAGGCGAGCGCAAAACTTATACTGGATAAAATAGATCTTATAGGCGATGATAAAGGGGGATTGTATCTTTTTGATAATGACATGAAGAATTTTTCGGCAGCCGGACATATAATTGTACAATAAAACATTGTAAATACAGTTTTAAGAGATGCCTTCGGGCATCTTTTTTTTGCAATACAGGCCGTAAAAAAAAGATTTTGAATATAATAATTATTAACTAAATTTGCAGTTGCTTTCAGAGCGCCTGCGCGAAAGCATAAAAAACAAAATATGAGCAGATACTTTTATATACTTTTACTGGCAGTATTATTTTCTTCGTGTAACGAATATCAAAAGGCTCTTAAGTCTGATGACGTAAAAACAAAGTATGATGTTGCGGTAAAACTTTACGAACAGGAAAAGTATTCAAAAGTAATAAGGCTGGCAGAGCAGATGAGGTCTGCAATGAAGGGAAAACCATCTGCCGAAAAGCTGTTTTACATTTATGCAAAATCGCTTTATTTTGAAAAGCAGTATTATAATGCAGGTTATGAGTTTGAAAACTTTGTTGCCGGTTATCCAAGAAGCGAGAAGGCAGAAGAAGCATTTTTTCTTGGTGCTAAATGCTACTATCAACTCTCGCCGGTTTACAGCAAAGACCAGACTGATACCTACAGGGCTATAGACCAGCTTCAGGAGTTCATTAACAAGTATCCTGAATCTGAATATATGGCAGAAGCTAACCTGCTTGTTAAGGAACTAAGGGAAAAACTGGAGAAAAAAGCATTTGAAATAGCTATGCAGTACCATAAGACAGCCGACTTTTTTGGCGATTATACTGCGGCAATAAAAACGTTTGATAATTTTCTTATCGATTTTCCGGGTACATCTCTTAAAGAAGATGCCCTGTTCTACAAGTTTGATGCTTCCTATAAGTTTGCGGTAAACAGTATTGCCAGCAAAATGCAGGAAAGGCTGGAGAATGCAAAAGCAAATTACAAAGCGCTGGTAAAATTCAGGCCTGATACTAAATACAAGGAGCAGGCAGACCAGATGGTTGCGGAAATTGATACACAATTACAAAAATTTTCTAAATAAGAACGAGTGATGGATTTAAAGAAGACAACTGCTCCCGTAAACACGGTTACCTACAACAAGAGCAAGATAGAAGAGCCTACAGGTAACATCTACGAAGCTATTACTATTATGGCTAAGAGAGCAAACCAGATCAACACTGAGATTAAAAAGGAGCTGATCGAGAAGCTTGAGGAGTTTGCTACTTATAATGACAGTCTTGAGGAAATCTTTGAGAACAAAGAGCAGATAGAAGTGTCTAAATTTTATGAGAAGCTTCCTAAGCCACATGCACTTGCTGTACAGGAATGGCTGGAAGAAAAAATTGCTTACAGGGAATCTAAATAATCTGCCATGTCTGTTTTACGCGGAAAAAAAATACTGCTGGGAATTTCCGGAGGGATTGCCGCATATAAAACAGCATCACTGGTAAGGCTACTTATAAAAGCAGGCGCCGATGTACGCGTTGTCATGACGCCTGCTTCTAAAGATTTCATTACTCCTCTTACACTTTCCACATTATCTAAAAATCCGGTTCATTCTTCCTTTTTTAATGAAGAAGATGAAAATGCCGTATGGAATAACCATGTGGAACTTGGCCTTTGGGCCGACCTTTTTATTATTGCCCCGGCAACTGCCAATACCATGTCTAAAATGGTTACGGGTAATACAGACAATCTTTTAACAGCTACTTATTTATCGGCAAAATGTCCGGTTTACTTTGCCCCGGCAATGGATCTGGATATGTATAAACATCCTTCTACACTTGCCAGCTTTAAGGCACTGCAGGATTTTGGCAACATAATGATTCCTGCCGAAAGCGGTGAGCTTGCCAGCGGACTTTCTGGCGAAGGGCGTATGGCGGAGCCTGAGAATATTGTGGCTTTTATAGAAAAAGACCTTGAAAGTAAGCTGCCGCTTCGCGGAAAAAAAATACTGGTTACAGCCGGGCCTACATACGAAGCTATAGACCCTGTGCGTTTTATAGGTAACCATTCTTCCGGCAAGATGGGTTTTGATATAGCGGAAGCTGCTGCAGAGAGCGGTGCCGAAGTAATACTTGTTGCAGGCCCTACGCACCTTAAAGTTAAACATGAAAATATAAAAGTGGTGCCGGTTATATCCTGCCAGGATATGTATGATGCCTGCCATGAATACTTTGATGGTGTGGATGCAGCCATAGCTGCTGCCGCAGTTGCAGATTACAGGCCTAAAACAGTAGCAAGCCAGAAGATTAAAAAGAATGATGAAAACCTGATGCTTGAGCTGGAAAAAACAAAAGATATACTTGCTTCGCTGGGTGAGCGCAAAAAATATCAGTTTCTGGTGGGCTTTGCCTTAGAAACCGAAAATGAAATTGAGCATGCAAAGCAGAAAATTAAGAAAAAAAACTTAGATTTGATTGTTTTAAATTCCCTTAATGATGAAGGTGCCGGTTTTGGCAAAGCCACAAATAAGGTTACTTTTATAGACAGGGATTTCAATATAGATCCACAGGAGTTAAAACCAAAAGAGCAGGTAGCTCAGGATATTATTAACAGGATAAAAACGCGGTACAATGTATAAATGGTTAGGATTACTGCTTATGTTATTTTCCTTTTCGGTTACCGGGCAGGAGCTTAACTGTACAGTAAAAATAAATTACAGCATGGTTACGGATGCAAATCCGCAGATATTTAAAATACTGGAAACCTCGCTTAATGATTTTATGAACAACACCCGTTTTGGCAGTAAAGACTTTAAGAGAAACGAAAGGATAGACTGCGCTTTTGTTATCAATGTAACGGGGTTTGACTCTAATAACTTCAGTGCCTCATTACAGGTTCAGTCCTCCCGTGTGGTATACAATTCTACTTATCTTTCGCCTGTGCTGAATTTTAACGACAAAGATTTCAGTTTCAGATATAACGAATATGAGCCTTTAGTATACAATCCTAATACTTTTGATTCAAACCTTGTGGCGGTAGTTTCATTCTATGCTAATATGATAATAGGTATGGATGGCGACTCATTTTCACCAGAAGGAGGTACATCTTATTATGAAAATGCGCAAAGCATAGTATCTGCAGCACAGCAAAGCGGTTACAAAGGATGGAGCCAGCAGGATGGCAACCAAAACCGTTTTTTCTTTGTAAACGATATGCTTTCCAATACTTTCAGCGATTACAGGCAGGCACTTTATGATTATCATTTTGGTGCACTGGATACAATGGCAGAGAATCCTAAAGGCGGAAAAGAAAAAGTTATGGCAGCCATTAATACGCTTGCCAAGGTAAACAGGGCAAGGCCTAATGCATTTTTAACCAGGGTGTTTTTTGATGCCAAGTCAGATGAAATTGTTTCCATTTTCTCAGGAGGGCCTATGGTGAGCTTAGCAAACCTTGTAGACACACTAAACAGGATTTCTCCAATGAATTCTGCTAAATGGAGCAATATTAAATAGTAACTTTGTGTCAGCAAACACAGCCACCGTTTAATATGCTACAATCACTATCCATTAAAAATTTTGCTCTTATAGAGCACCTCGATATAGAGTTTTCTCAGGGCCTTTCGGTTATAACCGGTGAAACAGGTGCGGGAAAATCTATAATACTGGGTGCGCTAGGCCTTGTTTTGGGTAAGCGTGCCGATCTCACTTCGCTTAAGGATAAAGAACAGAAATGTGTGGTAGAAGCACATTTTGATATAAAGAACTATAGCCTTAAAGATTTTTTTACCGATAACGATCTTGATTACGAAGATATTACCATTATCAGGAGGGAGATACTGCCGTCGGGCAAATCAAGGGCTTTTATAAACGATAGCCCTGTAAACCTTCAGGAACTTCAGGAACTGGGCGATTTTCTTATTGATATTCATTCGCAGCAGCAAACCCGGGAGCTATCGGACGAGCAGTACCAAATGCAGATAATTGATGCCATCGCCGGCAATGCAGAGCTGATATTGGTTTACAGGCAGCAACTTTCGGAGTATAAAAAAATATTGTCAAACCTTAAAAAGAACAAGGAGCAAAAGGAATCGATTTCTAAAGAGCAGGATTATAACGCTTTTCTTTTAGAGGAACTTATAGCTGCAAACCTGAAGGAAGGGGAGCAGCAGGAACTAGAAGCCGGGCTTGACAAACTAAGCAATGTTGAGTTTTTAAAAGAATCGCTGGCAAAAGCACTCTCCATAGCCAATGAGGAGCAGATAGGCGCGATTCAAAATCTTAAGGAAATTAAATCTGCCCTGCAGAAAATAAGCGGAATATCTTCTCAGTATAATGACTTTCATGAGCGCATATCAAGCCTCCTGATAGAATTTGATGATATTAATAATGAAATGGCACAGGATGCCGAAAAGCTTGCCGATGATCCTGAACAGCTTGAATTTATAAACCAAAAGCTGCAGACAATATATGCCCTGCAAAAAAAGCATCAGGTTGAAACAGTAGAGGAGCTGCTTGCTATTCAGCAGGAGCTGGATAATAAAGTTATTATGGTAGACGAACTGGATGCTACTATAGAAAGGCTTACCCAAGAAGCCGAAAAAGTAAAGGCAGAAACAGATGCTACTGCATTAAGACTGCATGAGCAAAGAGAAAAAGCAATACCGGTACTTACTGATAAAGTAACAACCATACTGGAGCAGTTGGGTATGCCTAATGCCCGTTTCCGTTTTGATATTATTTTGGGTGAGGCTTACAATACTAATGGTAAAGACAACATAAATTTACTATTCTCTGCCAACAAGGGTACCGATTTCGGGTTGCTTAAAAAAGTAGCTTCGGGAGGGGAAATGTCAAGGATAATGCTGGCGGTAAAGGCAGTACTGGCAAATTACTCTAACCTGCCTACTATTATTTTTGATGAGATAGACACTGGTGTTTCCGGAGAGATTGCCAATAAAATGGGCGATATCATGAAGGCTATGAGCAGCGGGATGCAGGTATTTGCCATAACACACCTTCCGCAAATTGCAGGTAAGGGAGCGCAGCACTACAAGGTGTTTAAAACCATACAGGGCGATACTACAGTTTCAGAACTTAAACTCCTGTCTGATAACGAGAGGGTAAGGGAGATAGCCGAGATGCTTTCGGGTAAAGATATTACAGACTCTGCCCTTAATCATGCAAGGGCGTTGCTCAACTGAAAAAACAGGTTATATTTGTAAAGATTAATAAATAGACATAAGCATAAATACATACGGTTATGATTATAGAACCAAGAATGAGAGGGTTTATTTGTTTAACTGCACACCCTGCAGGAGCAGAACAAAATGTAAAAAACCAGATAGAATATGTAAAATCTAAAGGCGCAATAAACGGTGCTAAAAAAGTTTTGGTAATAGGAGCTTCAACAGGTTTTGGGCTTTCATCAAGAATTACCAGTGCTTTTGGAAGCGGAGCCGCTACAATAGGCGTGTTTTTTGAAAAAGAGCCTTCAGAAGGTAAAACAGCCTCACCGGGCTGGTATAATTCGGCAGCTTTTGAAAAAGAAGCGCATAAAGCCGGGCTATATGCAAAGAGTATTAACGGAGATGCTTTTTCTAACGAGATTAAAGAGCAGACAATAAACCTTATAAAACAGGACTTAGGACAGGTAGATCTTGTAATTTACAGTCTTGCTTCTCCTGTAAGGACAAACCCTAAAACAGGCGTTACCCACCGCAGTGTGTTAAAGCCTATTGGTGATGTATATAATAATAAAACAGTTGATTTTCATACAGGTAAAGTAAGCGAAGTAAGCATACAGCCAAGCCAGGATGGCGATATAGAAAATACCGTAGCAGTAATGGGCGGTGAAGACTGGGCTATGTGGATGGATGCCCTAAAAGAAGCTGGCGCGCTTGCTCCGGGTGTGTTAACTGTTGCTTATTCTTATATTGGACCAAAACTTACAGAGCCGGTATACCGTAAAGGTACCATAGGCCGTGCTAAAGATCATCTTGAAGCTACCGCTTTTGAAATTACAGATACCTTAAAAGATATAAATGGTAAAGCCTATGTTTCTGTAAACAAAGCTCTGGTAACACAGGCAAGCTCTGCAATACCTGTAATCCCGTTATACATTTCGTTATTATACAAGATAATGAAGGAAGAGGGAGTACATGAAGGTACTATAGAGCAGATGCAGCGCCTTTATGCCGAGAGGCTTTACAAAGGAGGAGATGTTCCGGTAGATGAAAAAGGAAGAATAAGGGTAGATGACTGGGAAATGCGTGATGATATCCAGCAGAAAGTTGCTGAACTTTGGGAAACTGCCACAACAGAAAATCTTGCCGAAATAGGTGATCTTGAAGGTTATCGCAAAGATTTCTACAATTTGTTCGGATTTGATTATGAAGGTATAGACTATAAAGCCGATACTAACGAAGTTGTGAATATTGAAAGTCTGAAATAATAGTTTAAATTATTATAATACTAAGTCCCGTTTATTTTAGGCGGGACTTTTTTATTTTTATATACTCTTCGGCTGGAGAATGTTCCCGTAGCATAGACC
>CAMPIZ010000059.1 GCA_946886675.1 uncultured Flavobacterium sp. | reverse complement strand
CTAAAGTATTTTTAATAACACCACCTTTTACCCAGCTAAATACGCCTTATCCGGCAACGGCATACCTTAAGGGTTTCCTTAATACAAAAGGTATATCCTGTTTTCAGGCCGATTTGGGTATAGAGGTTATTTTAAAGCTTTTCTCAAAACAGGGGCTGGCCGATTTGTTTGAGCGTATAGAAGAAAACCGGGAACCAAAAAGTCCAAACTCAGAACGTATTATAGCGCTTAAGGACGAATACCTTAAAACCATAGATGCTGTAATGCTGTTTTTACAGGGCAAGAATCCTACGCTTTCACATTTGATATGTCAGGAAGATTTTTTACCGGAGGCATCACGCTTTGCACAACTGGAAGAATTGGATTGGGCATTTGGCAGTATGGGTACGCAGGACAAGGCAAAACATTTGGCTACTCTTTACTTAGAAGATATATCTGACCTTATTGTAGAATGCATCGACCCGCATTTTGGCTTTAGCCGTTATGCGGAAAGGCTTGGTCGTTCGGCCAACTCTTTTGACGAGTTGTATGAAAGCCTGCAGCAGCCCTATACTTATATTGATGAATTGTTGATTGATATACTTCATGAAAAAATGAAGGAGATAAACCCCATGATGGTTGGTTTTTCGGTGCCTTTTCCGGGTAACTTATATTCTGCTTTCAGAAGTGCTCAATATATTAAAAAGATATTTCCACATGTAAAGATCAGTATGGGCGGCGGTTTTCCTAATACGGAGCTTCGATCACTTTCAGATGTACGGGTAATGGAGTTTTTTGATTTTATTACTCTTGATGATGGTGAGGCGCCTGTTGAATGCCTTGTAGAGTATCTTGAAGGTAAAAGGAACCTGAACGAACTGAAACGCACCTTCGCCCTGGTTGACGGAAAAATAATTTACATTGATAGTTCTGGCTGTAGGGATTACAAGCAGAGTGAAGTGGGAACGCCCGATTATTCTGATTTATTACTGGATGATTATATTTCGGTTATTGAGATAGTAAATCCTATGCACCGCATGTGGAGCGATGGACGTTGGAACAAACTCACTATGGCACATGGGTGCTACTGGGGTAAATGTACTTTTTGCGACATATCTTTAGATTATATTAAAGTTTATGAACCTGTTGCCGCAAAGCTTTTGGTAGACAGGATGGAAGAGCTTATTGCCCAGACAGGGCAAAACGGCTTTCATTTTGTAGATGAGGCAGCCCCACCGGCATTAATGCGGGAACTTGCATTGGAAATAATCCGCCGCAAAATAGCTGTAACCTGGTGGACCAACATCCGTTTTGAAAAAAGCTTTACGGCAGATTTCTGCAAACTGCTTAAAGCATCAGGCTGTATTGCGGTATCCGGTGGACTGGAGGTAGCATCAGACAGGCTACTGCAACTGATACAAAAAGGAGTAACTGTAGCACAGGTGGCACGTGTAACCCGCAATTTTACAGCGGCCGGTATAATGGTACATGCTTACCTTATGTATGGTTTTCCTACACAAACCGCACAGGAGACTATCGACTCCCTGGAAATGGTAAGGCAGATGTTTGAAGTGGGAATATTACAGTCTGGTTTTTGGCATCAGTTTGCCATGACAGCGCACAGCCCGGTAGGAATGTATCCCGAAAGGTTTGGTGTTTTAAAAGAAACGGAGGCTATAGGCAGTTTTGCCAATAACGATATTGTACATATAGATGAAACAGGTGCTAATCATGATAAATTTAGCTACGGACTAAAAAAGTCACTGTTTAACTATATGCACGGTATTTGTTTTGACTATCCACTGCAAGATTGGTTTGAATTTAAGGTACCGCGAACAAAAGTACCTCATGACTATATATATAATGTGCTTGAGGAAGAAGACAATTTTAATATAAAGCCTACGGCAAAAGTGATTTGGACAGGAGGGAAACCTGCTCTTAATTACTTTACTAAGAATAAAAAAGGCAGGACATTTGAAATGGCCTCTCTGACTTTTCATGATAAAAAGGAAAGTTATAGCATACAGGTAAATAAGGAGCAGGGGGAGTGGCTTGTTGCTATATTACAATTACTTTCTGTAAATACAGATAATAAGCCTATGAGTTTTCAGCAGGTAAAACAAAATTATGAAGCTGCCGGGCTTGAAGAATTTTGAACTGTTTTGGTACAGCAAGCCCGTAAACACTATTCGCGATTACGGACTCTGGATATTATAATCTAAAAAAAATTATTTTTTCTTTTTGTTTTTTATTTCTGTCAGCTTTTTGGCCTGCTCTTCGTTTAGCAATGGTATTATCTGATCATAAATCCTATCTGTTATTTCCTCTGCCTTATCTGCTCTTTCTCTTCTTATCATTTCAGTATCAGATCTGAGGGCATTAATATTTTCTTCTTCTTTCTGAAGTATATTTTTTATAGCTGCTTTTTGAAAATCATCAAGCTTAAGTTCCTTAGTATAAAATTCTAATGTTGCATCAACAAAACTTTTAACTTCATGCTTAGGTCTCCTGTATTGCTGGGGGGCTATGCGCCTGTCTACCTGTGCAGCAGCATCAATACAAAAAAGCAGGACAACAAAAGAGAATATATGTATAACCTTTAGTTTCATAGTTTTAAGATTTATTTACAAACATATTAAAAATAAAGATAGTAAGGCTTATTCTGTAACGGCATCTGCAGGAACGCCATACAGGTCAAACTCTGTAGCATCGGTAATTTTAATATTTACAAACTCCCCTGTCTTAAGATAGGTAAGGGAGGCATCTATAAGCACTTCATTATCAACATCGGGGCTGTCAAATTCAGTACGTGCCACAAAATGATTACCTTCTTTTCTGTCAACAATGCAGCGGAAAACCTTTCCTATTTTCTCCTGGTTCAGCTCCCAGGATATTTGTGACTGTATTTCCATGATCTCATTGGCACGCTGCTGCTTTACTTCTGCAGGAACATCGTCTTCCAGCAGGTAGGCATGAGTGTTTTCTTCATGAGAATATGTAAAGCATCCAAGACGCTCAAAACGCATTTCCTCTACCCAGTTTTTAAGTATCTGAAAATCTTCTTCCGTTTCGCCCGGATAGCCCACAATTAGTGTGGTACGTATTGTCATGCCGGGAACTGTCTGCCTGAATTCTTTAAGCAGTTTGGTAGTTTTTTCATAAGTAGTACCGCGCCTCATTGACTTGAGGACGTTGTCGCTTATATGCTGTAGCGGAATATCTATGTAGTTACATATTTTTGGCTCGCGCTTCATCAGTTCCAGTACATCCATTGGGAAGCCGCTAGGGAAGGCATAGTGAAGCCTGATCCACTCAATACCTTCTACTTTCGCCAGATTTTCCAGCAGTTCAGCAAGATTACGTTTTTTATAAAGGTCAAGTCCGTAGTAGGTAAGATCCTGGGCTATAAGAATAAGTTCTTTTACGCCATCTCGGGCAAGGCCCTGGGCTTCTTTAACCAGTTTTTCAATAGGTTGCGAAACATGTTTACCCCTCATTAAAGGGATGGCACAAAAGCTGCACGGACGGTCACACCCTTCAGCAATTTTCAGGTAAGCATAGTTCTTTGGGGTAGTTGTTAAGCGTTCTCCCAAAAGTTCATGCTTATAATCTGCACCAAGCGCTTTTAAAAGTAACGGAAGCTCTGTTGTACCAAAATACTGGTCTACATCCGGTATTTCTTTAACCAGGTCCGGCTTATATCTTTCAGAAAGGCATCCGGTTACAAATACCTTGTCCACAATCCCCTGTTCCTTTTTATCAACATAATTAAGGATCATGTTAACCGATTCTTCTTTGGCATTATCAATAAAACCGCATGTGTTTATAACAATGATGTTCCCTTCTTCATGTGCCGGAGCTTCGTGGGTAACGTCTTTACCGCTTGCCCTTAGCTGGCCCATAAGCACTTCGCTGTCATAAACATTTTTAGAGCACCCAAGGGTAACTACATTGATTTTATTTTTCTTTAAAGATTTGGTTCTCATGTACTTGAAAATTGGAGTGCAAAATTACGCTTTTTATTGATAAACAGGGATGTATACCCGTTAAATTTTAGGTATACAATTCACGAATAAGTAAAAAAGCCATCCGCTATTTTATACGGACGGCTTTTTTTGGAATTAAGCAAGATGAAAAATTTATAAGTCTAAAGAATAAGACAGTGTAATATTATTGTTGCTGCTGTTAATTCTGGCAGAGTCTGTAAGAGCTGCTGTTAATAACGGAGCATCCATTTTTCTGTTGTAGTAAGCGTAAGCAAGATCCAGCCTTGAATTGCCAAAGGCAAATCCCAGTCCGGCAGAAAAACCATTAAGATCGCCTATTGTAGTACCATTTTTATACGGACTCTGCTCAAAGCGGTAACCTCCTCTCAGGCTCACGTTTTTAATACGCAGCTCACCACCTATGCGCAGTTCTCCCGCAAGGTCCATAGCGTTTTCCAGCTGGCTGTTAACAGTGTCAAACCCGTCGCTTGTATATTTTGTTTTGCTGTAATCCTTTAATGTATAATCAACGCTTAATAAACCCATGCTTCCAAAAGTATACGCTAAGCTACCTGTATATTGCGATGGCGTTTTAAGTCCGTAATCGTCCAGTATAAAAGTCATTCCGGGATCTGTAATTATAATACTTCCTTCATAATCCGCCACTATGTTTTGCCTTATTTCATCCTGTAGCCTGTTCCAGGTAGGCGATTCGTAGGCAAGACCCAACCTTAACTCTTCAGTAACTTTTGCAATAGCACCCAGGTTAAAAGAGAATCCTCCACCATAAGTGTATCTTTCATTGTTAAAGCGCACAGCGGCCAGTCCGGTAGAAGCGCTTTCATAATCTTCATAAACACTGTATGTTTTTATATAATCCGTAAAATGTACATTAAGATTTGCCCCCAGATATAACCAGTCATGCAGTTGTGCGGCAAAGTTTAAAGCTACCTTACCATTATATCCTCTTGTAGATACAGAGTTTTCCTGGTAATATGGGCCTGCGGGTACGTTGGTTACATATTCTGTATTATCCGGAGAATCAACAACAGGATTAAAAATATAAGCGTTATACCCCAGATATGCCTGTTGGTCTATAAAAGAGAGGTCTTCATAATATGCATTATTAAGCACATCAAGAAAAATACCGCCTTCATTGCCAATGCCATTAGCATAGCGTAAAAAATACTGGTCTATAGAGCTGTTTGGATTAAGTCCTGCTGAAAAAATCGTATTATCATAATTGTTTGTGTTATCATAATTAAACCCTATGGCAAACTTTTTTATTGCGGCTTCTTCCTTCATATTGTTAAATACAAAAACAGCACCTATCTGGTTTAATTCCAGTGAATTGTCATTTTCTTTGGTGCTGGTTCCAAAATAATCAGACTTATTCGTGATGTTGTAATTGGTTGCTGATATTGTACCCGTATTATAATTAAACACAGCCGACCCTGCAGGGTTTATGCCAATTGCAGAAAGGTCGCCGCCCAGCGCACCAAATGCACCACTCATTGCACGAAAACGTGCTGTACCATTCATTTCGTCATTAGCAAGCCTAACTGCGTCTTCCGGTGTGTTTAGGTCCTGCTGTGCATGGGAAACAGCCTCAGTAAAAAATGCCGCAGCAAAAAACAGATATTTTTTCATAGTCAATGATTTTAAAAAAATCCCATGTTTATCCGTATAAATAACATGGGATTAATATATAATTATCCTCTTCTTCCTCCACTGCCGCCGGATCTTCCTCCGCCGCCACTACCTCCGGACCTGCCTCCGCCAAAGCCTCCGGAACTTCTGGATGGGCTAGGGGAATATGATCTTGAAGGGGAACTGCTTCTTGTAGAAGAAGGAGTGTAACTTCTTGTTCTTGTAGGGGTGTTGTAATCTCTGCTCCTTGTAGAGCTTGGTGTGTTATAGTCAGTGCCTCTTGTTCTGGAAGAGTTATAATAAGAATTTCTGCTGGTTGCTTCACCTCGTGATCTTACAGTGCTGCTGGATCTGCCTGCCGGGCTCACGCTCGATCTTCCTCTGGTGTTGTTATAATAACTTGATGAAGAACGGCCGGCTACGTTACTTCTTCCCGGTCCGTTATAGTAAGACCTTCCTGATCGTGTGCCTGCATAATAGCGGTCATTATTATAATAGTAAGCATGTCCGTATGGGTAATAGTACCAGTTGTTCCAGCCCGGGCCATACCAGCCCCCGTAGTAAGGATAACCCCATCCCCCGCCCCAGCCCCAGCCAAAGCCGACATTCCAGCCTGACCATGAGTTCCAGCCAAGGCCCCATCCGGATCCGTACCATCCGCCGCCATAACCCCACCATGGATCATACCAGCCTCCGTAATATGGATAGCCCCATCCGCCATAGCCACCGTAGCCGCTATAAACATTTACGGTAACATCATTTGGGTTTTCGCCCCATCCGGGGTTTGCATTATAATATTCTGTAGTTACTACACTATCATTTTGGGTTTCATCATAAACGGGATATTCATCCTGTAATGATTTAAAATAAGCCTTATAGCTCATATTCTGGCCCGAAACATCTCCGTCGCGATACTGTTCAACATCCCCGTCATTGTAAGTGTACACCGGGTTGTTGTTTTCGTCGCGCGGAACGCTTCCGTAAATACCGTCATTATATGAAGAGTTATTTTGATAAGAGCTGCAGGAAGCCATCGCAATGGCTATTAATCCCAACAGCGTGTATCGGGAAATATACCGTAGGTTGAAGTAGTTAGTTTTCATAACAGCGCATTTTTTTTATTGTTGGACTAGGTAAAAATAGTTAGTTTTGCCAACATAATTAGTTAATGTATTAGTAAAAACAATATTTGTGCCAATTTATAAGAAATGAGTAAGAATTTAACTAAGCGGTCAGAAGATTATTCCAAGTGGTATAATGAACTGGTTGTAAAAGCAGACCTTGCCGAAAATTCGGGAGTAAGAGGATGTATGGTTATCAAGCCATACGGCTATGCAATTTGGGAAAAAATGCAGGCAGAGTTAGACAGGATGTTTAAAGAAACAGGACACCAAAATGCCTATTTCCCGCTTTTTATACCCAAATCTTACTTTAGCAAAGAAGCAAGCCATGTTGATGGTTTTGCTAAAGAGTGTGCTGTAGTTACTCATTACAGGCTAAAAACATCTGAAGATGGAAAAAGTATAGAGGTAGACCCTGATGCTAAGCTGGAAGAAGAGCTTATTGTAAGGCCAACATCCGAAACGATTATTTGGGACACATACAGAAAATGGATACAGTCTTACCGTGACCTGCCTATACTGGTTAACCAGTGGGCAAACGTAGTGCGTTGGGAAATGAGGACCAGGCTGTTTCTAAGAACAGCAGAATTCCTTTGGCAGGAAGGGCATACCGCACATGCTACCAAACAGGAAGCTATTGAAGAAGCAGAACAGATGATGAATGTATATGCTGACTTTGCCGAAAACTTTATGGCCATACCTGTAATTAAAGGGGTAAAAACGGCAAACGAACGTTTTGCGGGTGCAGAAGAAACATATTGCATTGAAGCACTTATGCAGGATGGAAAAGCATTACAGGCGGGAACATCGCATTTTCTGGGGCAGAATTTTGCCAAGGCTTTTGATGTAAAATTTGCTAACCAGGAAGGTAAGCAGGACTATGTTTGGGCTACTTCATGGGGTGTGTCTACCAGGTTAATGGGTGCGCTTGTGATGACACATAGTGATGATAACGGACTTGTGCTGCCGCCAAACCTTGCGCCAATACAGGTGGTAATTGTTCCTATTCACAGGAGTGATGAGCAGCTTGAGGAAATATCGGCAGAGGTAAAAACGCTAATGGCGCAGCTAAGAAAACTTAATATCTCGGTTAAATATGATGACAGGACTACTCATAAGCCGGGATGGAAGTTTAACGAATATGAACTTAAGGGTGTTCCTGTAAGAATTGCAGTAGGGCCAAAAGACCTTGAAAACGGAACTTTTGAAGTAGCGCGTCGTGATACTCTTACAAAAGAGATAGTAGCAAAAGCTGATATTGTAAATTACATTCAGGATTTGCTTGAAAAAATACAGGAAGAACTGTTTAAAAAGGCTTTTGACTTTAGAAATTCGCATATAACCGAAGTAAATTCTTTTGAAGAATTTAAACAAGTTTTAGAGAATAAAACAGGTTTTGTATCGGCTCATTGGGATGGTACAGGCGAGACCGAAGAAAAGATAAAAGAACTTACTAAGGCTACTATCAGATGTATAGCTCTGGACAGGGTAGAAGAAGAGGGTAAATGTGTGCTTACAGGTGCGCCATCAAAGGGAAGAGTGCTGTTTGCAAAGGCCTACTAAAAAAAATAAAAAATTTTGTTTCTGGTATTGCACAAATAAAAAATAGTTGTACATTTGCAACCGCAATAATGAAACAAAACGGTCCGTTCGTCTAGGGGTTAGGACGCCAGGTTTTCATCCTGGTAACAGGGGTTC
>CAMPIZ010000058.1 GCA_946886675.1 uncultured Flavobacterium sp. | reverse complement strand
GTAATAAAGATGTTCATTACCCACATTATGATTTGTATTTTCTATAACTGCTGATTTTGTATTGTTTAATTGAAAATCCAAAAATCTTTTCATCGTAGCAGAATTAATATAGACATCATCATAAATATGCTTAACAGCCATATCATTAAATACTATAGTAGCTGCCTCCCTGTAATAGCTTATAATGTTTTTAAATCTTTGCTTTCCTGTAAATTCTATACTCTTAATATCATTAATTGAGTATTTTTTTTTGTCAAAGGAAATTGAGTTATGTGTAATGGTTATGGAAGGAGTGTTAATTTTGTATTGAATTGTACAGTAAATGCTAAATATTAGAAGTGCCAGAGGAACTACAAGTTTAGATTGCTTCTCATTTTCTAAGGCACCTTCATTAATTAATACAAGTGCTGTGGCTGCAGTTAATATATACAATAAGACCAACACTCCATAAAACTTAACAGGATGCCTTTTTGACACTACCTTTTTCATATTAATTTCCTAAAGTCCTGTCTGGTACCTGGCGTTTTTCCCATTTAATGTCGCTAAGTACAGAAGACTTAATACCAATAAAAAAGCCCCAGTATTTATTATAACCGTTAGGTACCCAATTAAAGTCCATGCGCCAGCTTAGAAGATCCCTTTCAAAGCGAAGCTGGGTAAAGGTCACGCCATTTTGTACAAAGTCATAACCAGTAGAAAAGCCCATTTTCCAGCGGGGAGTAATATCCACATTACCGGACACCATTAGTGAGTTTCCGGTTATTTCCTGCTGTCTTCGGGAATTGTTATAAGTAAGCGAGTATGCAAATCTTAAATCAAAAGGTATTTTTGCATTAAAGAATGTTCCGCCCGACTTGTCTTCAGCTGTATCATCTTCTTCATCAAACATACTTTCCCTGCGGTCGCTAAAATCAGCACCCACACCAAAAAGGTCGTCCTCACGCCCGCCATTCCTTGCGGTCTGGCTATCCTCATTTTTATTGGTGCCCGATTTCCCGTCTCTGCTGCTAAAGGAGTACCCTACAGTAACATTTGCACTGGTAAGCCTGAAAAGGCTTCCGCCATTGTCGATGTTATAGGTATCTACCCTGTTGCCACTATTATCTATGGCGTAGGGATCCATAGTAGCGCCAAAGTTCACGTTCATTTTTTGCTTAAACAGCGTGGTACCGGCTGTAACCCTAAGTGGAGACCATGCCAGTGAGTCGGCTGCTATATTATAGCTGGTGGTAAAGTTAAGGTTGTTAAGCAGCATTACTTTTTTAGGCTCGTCGCTGGTTTCATCCTCATCATTCCGCACCTTTGCTTCAAAAGTATTGTTTACACCGAGGCCGATACTGTTGGAATAATTTTTACCCGGCGCCCCAAACAAACCTCCTTCAAAACGGGTATAATCCCTGTATTCACCCGCGGCGTTAATCTGGTATTCATCATAATACTGGTCGAAAGCCGGAGTATAGCTGTAAGATACCGATGGGCGTATTACATGGCGTATAGCCTGTAGCTTTTTATCTTCTCCAAAATTAAATGTACCGTATATAGTTGTACCTATACTTGATGAAAAGTTATAAGTCCTGAAGGAATCAAAACCTTTTAAATCTCTTTGTGCAACACTGTCCCTGGATGTAATATATTCCCTGTTAATGGTATTAAACACCCACGTTTCCTGAAAGTTTGTCCCTGCAGAAACGCTAAAGTATTTAAATATCTTAAAGTTTGTACTTACAGGAATGCTATGCTGTAATCCCGATTCTCCTTCACGAAACATTTGTGGCTTAAAGAAAATAGAATCATAGGTTTGGTAATTATTTTCTCCTCTAAGATTATATTGCAGGTTCAGGTTTTTTATAATACCCCTTTTGGGTGCATCGGCAGGTGCAAACGGGAAAATCCTGTCTACGCTGGCCTGCAGGGTAGGCAGGCTCATGGTTATACTTTGCGTATTTGTGTTTTGGGAATGCCTTGCCGTTACCGAGAGGTTAACCTGTGGCACTGTTTGAAATGTTTTTGAATAGCTTATGGAAGAGCTAAGTGTATTGTTAAGGCTGGAACCTACGTTTACTGTGTTTAATGACTGACGGAAATACTGGCTGCTACCCAGGTTAACGCTGGCCGAAAATCTTGAATTAGGATTTGCTTTTGAGTCCTGGCTGTGCGACCATTGAATATTATACTGCCGAGCTCTGGAATAATCGGGGAAACCTCTTTCGCTTTGTACAATATTCTCAAAACGTATATTTACATTACCCCGGTATTTATAACGCAATGCATAGGCAGATTCAGCTCTGACTCCATAACTTCCGTTGGTATAATAATCTCCCGTAAGTGTAAGATCATAATAATCACTTAGAGCGAAGTAGTATCCCCCATTCTGAAGGAAATACCCCTGATTATTGTTTTCACCAAAAGTAGGTATGATAAAACCCGATTCTGCCTCATCCGTCATTGGGAAAAAAGCAAAAGGCAGGCCTAGGGGTGTAGGGACATCCTGTATCCACATCAGTGTAGGCCCTACAACTACTTTTTTACCGGGTACAAACTTTATTTTCCCGGTCCTGAAGTCATATTCGGGGTCTTCAATATTCTTTGAAGTAGTAAAGCGGGCATTTTTTATGTAATAAACAGAGTCGCTTTCCTTTTTGGTAATTTCACCCTTTACCCTAAACTCACCCTGATCGGTACGTGAATTCCACACACGGGCTTTCTTAGTTTCGGTATTAAAATGAATGGAATCGGCCTCTACTACATTATTACCCTGCTTAAAATAAGGATATTGCGAATAATTGCCCAATGAGTCTTTAATCCGGCCGGCAAACATTTCGTTTTTTTCATAATCCAGCACAATAATACCTGCTTTCAGTTCGATATCCTTATAATATACCTCTGCGTGGTTGTATAGTGTGGCCTGCTTGGTTTTTGTATTAAATCGCTCATAGTCCTCCGCATTACGCTTTACAGAGGCATCAAGGCCCGATTTTTTTTTGTTGGTATCGTTTTGTATCGGTTTGGCCTGCTCTTTGATTTCTATTACCTGTCCTGTTTCAGGGTCAGTTATCTGCTCTTCGTTGCTAGTCTGCTCTTTTTCAGGAGGTATGGGAGCAGAATTTTTATTGATTTCCTGAGCGGAAATTTGCGAGCCCCCAATTGTTAGGAAAATTGCTGATAAAACGATATGAAATAAGTTTGTGCGCAACGGTTTTAATGCTATTTTTGTAAAAATATGGCTTATTTTTTGAAGTGTCAAACATACAATAATTTTGCCAAAAATAATTGCTAAATATTAGTTATAACATAAGCTGAACAATAACAGTATGATAATGAAAGGGAACTTAAAAACGAAGCTGGGGTCATTTATATTATTAATGGTTTTTACCGCTTCATTCGGGCAGGGCAGTTCAAAATTTAAGGTTGTGCTCGATGCAGGACACGGAGGAAAAGACTACGGAGCTGTATATCATGGCTTTATAGAGAAAAATATAGCACTGGACGTAGCCCTTAAAGTAGGTAAGATACTTGAGAAGAACAGCGACATTCAGATTATATATACCCGAAAAACCGATGTGTTTATAGAGCTTGAAGAGAGGCCGAAAATTGCCAACAGGGCAGATGCTAACCTTTTTGTGTCTATACACTGTAATGGTGAGGCAAAAAAATCGGCATACGGTACCGAAACCTTTATTATGGGCCTTACCAAAAATGCTTCAAACCTTGAGGTAGCAAAAAAGGAGAACTCCGTAATAACACTGGAGAAAGATTATAAGGTTAAATATGCAGGCTTTGACCCTAATAACCCTGAAAGCATGATAAGCTTTCAGCTAATACAGGAAGAGCACAGGGACCAGAGTATCGGTATGGCGAGTAAAATACAGCGAGGCTTTACCGATGGGCTAAAGCGTAAAAACAGAGGGGTTAAAGAGGCTCCTTTTTGGGTTCTTCACAAAACAGCGATGCCAAGTGTGCTCATTGAGCTGGGTTTCCTTTCATACAAACAGGAAGGGGAGTGGCTTAATTCTGAAAAAGGAAAAAATAACCTTGCAGAATCTATAGCAGAATCTATACTTGAATATAAAAAAGAAAACTATATTTCTGCTTCTATTGACGACTACAGGCAGCCCGCACCTCAAAATGATGTAAAACCGGAACCGGAAAAAACGGTTTCTAATGACAATACTACTCCTGCAAAAGGGGTAACATTTAAGGTGCAAATAGCAGCCAGCGGCAGGGATATGGCAACCACACCATCTAATTTTAAAGGGCTTTCCGATGTTAGTAAGTCTAAGGAAGGCTCACTTGTAAAATATTATTACGGCGAAACCGGCAGTTATGATGAATGCAGAAAATTGCTTGAAGTAGCTAAGGGTAAAGGGTATAACTCTGCATTTGTAGTTGCTTTCCGTGATGGTAAAAGCATATCAGTAAAAGAGGCTTTAAAATAATATTCACATTTAAATTATTTATTTGTCCTACATTTGTTAAAAAATAATCAGTTTTGAAAGTAACAAGAGAAGTTAAAACGGCGATATTAGTTATTGGCGCCATACTATTGTTTGTGTGGGGCTATAGCTTTTTAAAGGGTAGGGATTTGTTTAATTCTTACAGAACATTTTATGTGATTTATGAGGATGTGGAAGGGCTTTCGCCGTCTGCTCCGGTAACGCTTAACGGACTTGTTGTAGGGCAGGTAACCGGTATAACCTTTACCGATAAGGAAACTGGAAGGCTGCGCGTAGAAATGCAGGTGGATACTGATTTTCCTATCTCTAAAACCAGTCATGCTACATTATACTCCCCGGACATTATTGGCGGTAAGCAGATTGCAATTATCCCTGATATGGAGAATACAACATTAGCAGAAGACGGAGACCAGCTGGTAGCCGGGCTAAAGCCGGGAATGCTCTCGGTTGTTGGGGAAAAACTGTCTCCACTGCAAACAAAGGTTGAAGCAACTGTTGTAAGTGCAGACAGCCTTTTAACCAATCTTAATAATGTGTTTGATGCAAGTACACAGCAAAATTTAAGGCTGGCCATTAATGAAATGAGGCTAACAATGGAACAGTTTAACCAGGCATCACATTCACTAAACGGAATGATAAGCGGAAACAAGTCTAAGATAGACGGCATACTTACCAATGCTAATTATGCCTCGGCTAACCTTGCAAAAGTATCAGATTCGCTTAATCAGGCAAATATTGGCGAAGCAGTTAAAAAACTGGAGAACTCCCTTGCAAATGTTGACAAGATATTAAACAATGTTGAGGCAGGAAACGGCACACTTGGTAAGCTTATGAAAGACGAAGCCATGTACAATAATCTTAATGCCGCATCAGAAGAATTGAAAGAACTTTTAGCCGACTTTAAGAACAACCCTAAGCGTTATGTGCATTTTTCGGTGTTCGGAAGAAAGGCTACACCTTATGTAGAAGAAAAGGAATAACAGATAATATTACGGAATCACCTTCAATAACATGAGTTATATAGACAATATAGTATTTGTACTCTTACTTGCCGCAGGCTTTGGATATTTTGCTTTTAATGTAAAAAAGCTTATCAGAAATATAAAACTGGGCAGGGATGTAAACCGTTCTGACAATCCTGGCGAACGCTGGGCTAATATGGCCATGATAGCCTTAGGGCAGTCAAAAATGGTAAAAAGGCCGGTTGCGGGTATACTTCATATTATTGTTTATGTTGGTTTTGTAATCATAAATATTGAGCTTCTTGAAATTATTATAGACGGTATTTTTGGTACTCACAGGCTGTTCTCTATCATGGGAGGCTTTTATGATGTGCTTATAGGCTATTTTGAAGTACTTGCGCTTGGTGTTATTGTATCGGTTGCAATATTCTACATCAGGAGGAACATTATAAAACTCTGGCGTTTTGCTCATGGTGATCTTAAAGGATGGCCAAAGAGCGATGCTAACATCATTCTTTATTTTGAGACAGTGCTGATGCTGCTGTTCCTTACCATGAACGCAGCCGATTATCATTTACAAATGGTAGGTGCTGAGCATTATACAGTTGCGGGCTCTTTTCCTGTTTCTCAGCTTATAGAACCTTTATTTAGCGGTATGAGCGAAGGAACGGTGATATTAATTGAAAGGGCTGCATGGTGGATGCATATTTTTGGAATACTGGTGTTTATGAATTATTTATACTTCTCTAAACACCTTCATATACTGCTTGCTTTCCCAAATACATATTATGCTAATTTAAAGCCTAAAGGAAAATTTGAAAACCTTGAGTCGGTTACAAATGAGGTAAAACTGATGATGGACCCGAATGCTGATCCATTTGCTGCTCCGGCTGGTGATTCGGCAGAAGTTCCTGCAAAATTTGGTGCAAGCGATGTACAGGATCTTAACTGGGTACAGCTTATGAATGCCTACACCTGTACAGAGTGCGGTAGGTGTACATCGGTTTGTCCGGCAAACATTACAGGTAAAAAACTGTCTCCAAGAAAAATTATGATGGATACCCGCGACAGGCTTGAAGAAGTGGGTAAAAACATAGATAAGAATAATGGTACTTTTGTAGAAGACGGCAAAATGCTGCTTAACGACTACATTACGCCTGAAGAGCTTTGGGCTTGTACTACATGTAACGGCTGTGTAGAGGCCTGCCCTGTAAATATAGATCCGCTTTCTATTATTATGGATATGAGAAGGTATCTTGTTATGGAACAAAGTGCCGCACCTACGGAACTTAACAACATGATGACCAATGTTGAGAACAACGGGGCGCCATGGCAATACAGCCAGATGGACAGGTTAAACTGGAAAGATGAAGCATAATGGAAAACAAGGATATAGATAAAAACCTGCTTCCGTTAACAGTAAACGGCGAGCATCTTAGTCCGGTACTGCCGCCGGGCATTAAGAACTATCTTATAGATATAGATGGTACCATTTGCGATGATATACCTAATGAAGAGCCGGAAAGAATGGCTACTGCAGAAGTTTATCCTGATGCACTGGCTACACTTAACAGATGGTATGAGGAAGGGCATGTAATATTCTTCTTTACCTCGCGTACAGAAGATCACCGCGCCATTACCGAAGAATGGCTTAAAAAATATGGTTTTAAATACCATGGTATGCTTATGGGCAAGCCCAGGGGTGGTAATTATCACTGGATAGATAATCACCTTGTAAAAGCTACACGATACAGAGGAAAATTTACAGATTTAATAGAAAAAGAAGTTACCATTCAGGTTTTTGATGATGGTAAACACGAATAAGATATGAGTCAGGAAAATTTATCAGTACCTACAATGGCCGAAATGATGGCGCAGGGCAAGCAGCCGGAAGTTTTATTCTGGGTGGGTTGTTCCGGCAGTTTTGACGACAGGGCTAAAAGGATCACTAAGGCATTTGTAAAAATCTTAAATCAGGCAAATGTTCCGTTTGCTGTTTTAGGAACAGAAGAAAGCTGTACAGGAGATCCGGCAAAAAGGGCAGGGAACGAGTTCCTTTTCCAAATGCAGGCCATGATGAATATCGAGGTACTTAATGGTTATGAAGTAAAAAAAATAGTAACGGCGTGTCCGCACTGTTTTAATACTATAAAAAATGAATATCCGGAGCTTGGCGGGCAGTATGAAGTGGTTCATCACACCCAGTTCTTAAAGTCGCTGCTTGATGACGGAAGGCTTGCAATTGAAGGTGGGCAGTTTAAGGGAAAGAAAATTACTTTTCATGATCCTTGCTACCTGGGCAGGGCAAACAATGTATATGAAGCTCCCCGCGACCTTATTGAAAAGCTGGATGCTGAGCTTGTAGAAATGAAGCGTTCACGCAAAAACGGACTATGCTGTGGTGCCGGTGGTGCCCAGATGTTTAAAGAGCCTGAACCCGGCAATAAGGACGTAAATGTGGAAAGAACAGAAGATGCTCTCGAGACACAGCCTGAAATTATAGCCGCAGGATGCCCGTTTTGCAACACTATGCTAACAGATGGTGTTAAAGCTAAAAACAGGGAAGCGGAAGTTAAAGTAATGGATGTGGCAGAGCTAATTGCCAACGCTAAGGATTTATAAAAAGTAGTTATGTACGTTCTGTTTGAAACACTACCCGAAGAATCGAGGATATGGATATACCAGTCTAACAGGAAATTTTCTGATGAGGAAATTGCCGAAATAGATGCTGCGCTTAAAACATTTATAGATGAATGGGCAGCACATGGTACGAGGCTTGAAGCTTCTTACCAAATACTATACAACAGATTTATTATACTAGCTGTAAATCAGGAAGCACAATCAGCTACCGGTTGTTCTATAGATGCTTCGGTGCATTTTATACAGGAGCTTGAGAAAAAATATGATGTGGATTTGCTGGATAAAATGAATGTTACCTTTAAGATGGGCGAACATATTGCATATAAGCCCCTTATAGAATTCAGAAAAATGGCTAAAGAAAAAGCAGTATCGGCAAACACGATAGTTTTTAATAATCTTGTGAATACAATAGGAGAATGGCAGGATTATTGGGAAGTACCTGCCGGTGAGAGCTGGCATAGCCGTTTCTTTTAAAAAAGAAGCCGCAATAGTTTAGAGATCATCATTATACCTTGTAC
>CAMPIZ010000057.1 GCA_946886675.1 uncultured Flavobacterium sp. | reverse complement strand
ATATATAACAGCCACCCAGCAATTATAATTCCCTTAGCAATAAAATCATCATTAATAAGATCAATTGTTTATTGCTAACATAAGTTGCTGAAATGTAGATGATAAAGTCTTTTTTTACTAAATTTAAATCACATATTAAACCAGCTGATTATGAAAAAAAGAGCTTTACTTATCGTATATGCTGCCCTAATGTTTTTTTCGGGGAGCATTTATAACATCTTAGCCTGTACCAGAGTAGTATATAAAGGCGAAAACGGTTTGTATTTAACGGCGCGGTCTATGGACTGGAGTGAGGATATTATGACAAACCTGTGGATTTTTCCAAGAGGCATGGAGAGAACAGGCGAAACAGGTAAGAATACTATTAAATGGAAATCTAAGTATGGTAGCGTGGTAGCAAGTGCATACGAAATTTGCAGTACTGACGGTATGAATGAAAAAGGACTGGCTGCTAACTTGCTGTGGCTGGTAGAGTCAGAATACCCGGAATGGGATCATAAAAAGCCGGGACTTAGTATAGCGGCCTGGGTACAATATGTGCTGGATAATTATGCAACCGTAAGCGAAGCGGTGCAGGGCCTTGCTAAAGAAGAATTTGTGATAGTAACAGATAATGTACCGGGCCAGCAGCGTAAGGCTACTTTACACCTTTCCATATCAGATGCGGTGGGGGACAGTGCTATATTAGAGTATATAGAGGGCAAACTGGTTATCCACCACAATCCGTCATATACCGTAATGACAAATTCTCCTGTATTTGATCAGCAACTGGCTTTAAATGAATATTGGAAAGAAATAGGTGGTACGGTTATGCTACCCGGAACAAACAGGGCTGCAGACAGGTTTGTAAGGGCTTCTTTTTATACAGAGGCTATTCCCAAAACAGATAATACCCGTGTAGCGGTGGCGAGTGTTTTCAGCGTAATAAGAAACTGCTCTGTTCCCTATGGAATCTCGACACCCAATCAGCCTAATATTTCTTCTACACGCTGGAGGACGGTGTCTGACCATAAGAACTTGGTGTATTATTATGAATCAGTATTAACACCAAATGTTTTTTGGGTTGATTTTAAGGATGTCGATTTTTCTCAAAAGGGGAAAGTGAAAAAACTAACCGTTGCCGGAGGTGAAACTTATGCCGGAAATGCGGTAAAGGATTTTAAAGAAAGTAAGCCGTTTAAGTTTTTAGGGATAGATGATTAGATAAAACTAAGCTATATTTTTATATTAAAACCTTTCTTCTGTTAACTGTAAGTCATTTAAGGTACGTATCATAAACTGATAGGTGTCCCCATATTTGGTTAAAACGCCTCTTATTCTTCCACTGTTTTCAGGTATAATATTTCCTGAAAAAACAGCAAAACTGCTGGTGCGGAACGTAAGTGTGTTGCCCTCAGTGTCTGTTATCAGATAATTGGTGCCTCCACCTATATCAGCATTGGCATCATAAAAAGTCTGACCTATAGCCTCATCGGTAAACTGTACATTATCAATTTCAATAAGCTTATTAATGTAACTGTCGTCCTGAAGCATACTTATACTTACATATTGTACTAAAGCCTCTTGATCCACAACGGTACAGGAGCGGTTTAAAATAGTGTTGTAATTTGTAGCAGAAAACCCGGTAATAGTGGCAAATCCATTATAAACTCCCAAATCGCCTATTTGCAATGAGCCGTTATAAATGCGGTTGTATGTGCCTTTAAGTTTTATAAGTACTTTTCTTCCTGGCTCATAATTTACAAAAGTGGAAGCTGCATCTACCGAAACACTAAAACCAAACGAGCCATTCAGGGTTTGCATAGAGACGGTCTTATAGAAGTTACCCCCTTCATCACTGGATGTTACATAGGCTTCTATTATATCATCATTTATATATTCCTGTATGTTTGCTGTAGCTGCTATAGCTTCAGGTTCTATGGTTTTAACTAATGATGTTTCGTTACACTGCAGGTTAGGGATAGTATAATCATCATCATTAACACATCCGCTTAAACCGGCTAAAAGGAATAATAGAAAGATTTTTTTCATATTTAAAAACTGTAATAAATATTAAGATAAAAGGTACGGCCGAAACTGTAAAAATACCTGGGCGCAAAGGATGGTGTTCCGCTGGAAACATCCTGGTTAAGCTGCCTTTAATTGGCATTACGTGCCTGCTCATAGCCCCCGGTTTTATATATGCTGTTCAGCACATTGTTTATGCTGCCAAAAAAGCCCAGATAGTTTTTCCTGTTTAGTCTCCACGATTTTCCACCCACAATATTTACAAGAAAAATATCGTCAAACTGTTCCTGCTTTAGCAGCTCACTTGCCCTTTGCTGTGTAGCTTCAGGGAAGGGGAAACCATTTATGTCTTCCGGGTCTTTAAAGAAGTTATCAGTACGCAACAAAGCCGAAATGTCAAGATAGCTTCCTGTAAGATAGTTGGCATTTACACCGGCCCACCAGTAAGAAGGGTCTCGGTATTCAAGCCCAAGGGACACTGCCTGTTGCGGCATGCCTGGTAGTTTATAATTTTTAAGTTGTGCTTCACCAAAGTCTGTAGTTGTGCCTGTACGGTTAGCAGACACATTTACTTCCTGGCTTAGCGAAGCAAAAGCATCATTGTTTACATATACCTGTGGGTTGCTGCTATAGGAATACTGCCCGTATGCCATACTGAACATTGCTTTTAGCGTGGTATTAAAATTATATTCAATGCCCAGTTCGGTACCCATATATCTTTTTCCTATGTCAGTAACGGTTTCAGCTATAAAGGCATTGGCTTCTGTATTTTCGCCCTGATAAAGCCCTTCAGCAAAAAAGAAAGAAGTTTCAGTCGCATTATTTATTTGCGTATAAAATGCTGTAAGCCTTGTTTTTATTTTAGGTGATCTGAAGATTATACCTGCATCTGCCGAGGCAATGTTTTCACTTGTTATATCCTGTACAATGTTATTATTAAGCCTTGCGTTAGGGAAAGTGTTGGTAAGGGCAGGCGCTTTTGTCATATACAGTCCGTTTATCGTAAACAGCAGCCTTCCGGTCATTTTATAAAGAAAACCGCCTTTAAAGCCAAAGTTGTCAAATGATGCCTTTTCGCTTTTGCCAAAGGAATTAGTTGCATAAATTCCATTGCGATAAAGCCCTTCACGCTGATAAACCGAGTAGGAATAATTTTGAGCCAGGTAAAAATCGAATTTTCTATACAATAGCCTGAACTGCGTAAATGCATCAAATTGTGTGGCGGTAAGGTTGTAATTATAACCGTACATATCGCCTTCACCCACTTTCCTGTTTGGGTTGTTGAGGTCGGATTGCGACTGGCTGCCTTCAAAAAACGGGTCGATATCATTAAAATAGCTGCCGCCTAAAAGGTCAAGAAGTTTCTGATAATTGTGCGACTTGAGTTTTTTAAAGGTTACTCCTGCATTTAAGAATATATTAGGTGAAAGCTGTGAATGCAGGATGGAATTGGCATTGAATGTTTTGTTGTCTGACCTGTCTTCATACAACACATACTTACTTCTGTCAGGTATACGGCCGGCTTCAATATTGTTTTCATCGGTTATAGCTCTTGTATTAGCAAGGTACATACTGTTCCAGTTAAGTTGAGCATTGTTTACGAAGTTTTCCCCTGACTGCTGTGCCAGTACTACATTCTGCGGACTGTTGCCAATATAGTTTCCCCCTAAGCCTCCTGGCAGGTACGCACTATCGGGTACATTAGCAGGATTGTTATCATACTGTGAAGTATAATAGCTGGGCAGGTTACGGTAAAATGCAGGATCAGGATTAGCCACATTTTGAAAATCGATACGGCTGTTACCTATTTTACCAAACTGATAGGCTATATTAGAATGCAGGGTGTTTGCAGCATTTATTTTATAGTAATGGCTTAGCATGAGTATAGGCTCTTGGATATCAATATCACGTGAGTTTCGTTTTTTGCCGTCCTGCCACCCCCAGTAGGAATTGTATTTTTTGCCCATTAATTGTGTAACCTCATCAGTGTTTGGTGAGTTTTTACCACGGCTGTTTTGCGCATAAATAGCAGTAAGATTAAGGGTATGGCTATCGTTAAAACGTTTTTCTGCACTAAAGAAAAGTGAATTTGCGCTATAGTCAGTTCCTTCAAAATTTCCTTCCTGCGCCCATCGGCTTGAAGCAGAAATAACATAAGCAAAACCTTTTTTGTTAAGTCCGGAGGCGTAAGTAGCCATAGTACGCCAGTTATAATTTGTATTTGTGCCTGTAAACGAAACCCTTATGCCTTTGCGAAAGAGGGAAGCACGTGTGTTTATTTCCTGAGTGCCCAGCAGGTTTCCGAATGTATAATCAGAAGGAGTAGTTCCTAAACTGAACTCCTGGTTACGGGTAGCATCATTAAGCCCGCCCCAGTTATTCCATTGTGGCCGTCCGTCTGTTATTTTATTCATTACCACTCCATTTATCATGGTTGTGGCATACTGGCTGTCCAGACCGCGTGTTTTGTACCGGGCCTGAGACCAGTTGTAGGCTGCTGCCTGCTGTAGTACATCTTTAGAAGCCTGAAGCAGCCCCGATGTATTATCGGTAACAGCATTATCACTCAAATCTTCTTCACTAAGTGTTATAAGGCTAAGCTGCTGTTCGGCAGCAATATCTTCCTCAAGAATGGCGATTCCCATATCGAGGGGCACTCCCGCCACTACTGTAATGTTAAATGTTTGTGAAATATAACCGGGGCTGCTTACTATAATTACCTGTTTTCCGGCAGGAGATTCCAGTATAAAATTACCTTCAGAATTTGTTATGGCTGTCTGGTTTGTACTCTGCAATGTGACAACCGCATTTTCCAGCGGATTGAGCGATATCATGTCGATTACACGGCATTTTACAACAGCAGATTCCTGTGCATAGGAAGAAAAGAATGATAATAAAAGCAGGATGCTGCTAAGCAGTTTATTCATGTAAGGCAAGGCGGTTAGTGCGTAATTTCTTAAAGGGCGTAAATATAGATTTTTTGCTAATAAAATTTTACTTTTGACATTAAGGCTGTAAAATTTTTTCAATGAGTAAGAAAATTACAACAATTATACTGGTGTTTTTATGGTTATCCCTTGCTTTTGCACAGGATAAAAAATATGTGGTCCATACCATTGCATTTTACAATACGGAAAACCTGTATGATACCATTAACGACGCTGGAGTAAATGATGAGGAGTTTTTGCCAGATGGTGAAAAATTTTGGGATGCAGCAAAATACAGAAAGAAACTTAATAATATAGCTACTGTTATAGCCGATATAGGAACTGATACAAATCCGGATTCTCCAACAATAGTGGGCTTGGCTGAAATAGAGAACAGGGGAGTACTGGAGGATTTGGTACAAACAGATCTCTTGATTGAAAAGGGTTATGGTATTGTACATTTTGATTCGCCCGACAGAAGAGGTATAGACGTTGCTTTATTATACAGGAAAAGCAAATTTAAACCCGAAAGTTACAGGAGCATTCCTTTGATTATTAAGAATGAAGAAACTGAGGATGGGAAAGCAGTGCCTTATCTTACAAGAAGCCAGCTTTTGGTAACCGGACTCCTGGAGGGTGAAGAGGTTAGTTTTATAGTTAACCACTGGCCTTCGCGGCTGGGGGGTGAAAGAAAAAGCAAGCCATACAGAGACGCTGCAGGCATGCTTAACAGGAAAATTGTAGACTCGCTATATACTATAAACCCCGAAGCTAAGATTATAACAATGGGCGATTTTAACGATGGGCCTTATAATAACAGCGTACGTAAAGAGTTGGGAGCAAAAGACAGACGTCCGCAGGTACAGCCGCTGGAACTGTATAACCCTATGGGTAAAATGGCAAGGGACGGTATAGGCTCTGCGGCATACCGTGACAACTGGAGCCTTTTTGACCAGATTATACTTTCTGAACCTTTGCTTCGCAATGATTTTAGTACACTACAGTTTTGGAAAGCAGGAGTTTACAACAAAACATATCTTACTCAAATAAGCGGGCAGTACAAGGGCTATCCGCTGCGAAGCCATAATGGTGAAGTAGGATATAGTGACCATTTCCCCGTATATGCTTACCTTATAAAAGAAATGTAGTTTTTGTAAGATACAGGCTTTCTTATTTTCCGTACTTTAGTAGTTAAATTAAAAGTACAGAATCATGGAAGCCATGAAGCCCTTTAACCTTAACAAATGGATTGATGAAAACCGCCATTTACTTAAACCCCCTGTAGGGAATAAGAATATATACCCCCTTTCTGAAGATTATATAGTAATGATAGTGGCAGGGCCCAACGCCCGTAAAGATTATCATTATAATGAAACAGAAGAACTGTTTTACCAACTTGAGGGCAGCATTAAGGTAGTAGTACAGGAAAACGGTGAGCGAAAGGAAATGGAACTTAATGCAGGTGATATGTACCTGCACCCAGGGAAACTGCCGCACTCTCCTGTAAGGAGTGAAGGTTCTATAGGCCTTGTAGTAGAACGGAAAAGAGCCGGAAAGGGTTTTACAGACGGGCTTTTATGGTTTTGTGAAAATTGTAATAATAAACTGCACGAAGTATATTTTGAGCTTCATGATATTGAGAAGGATTTCCTTCCGCACTTTGAGCATTTTTATAATAATATAGAATTGCGTACATGCAGTAAATGCGGAACAGTAATGGAAGCAGATCCCAGGTATGTAGCTAAAAAATAATAATAAACCGACACTAAGCAGCTCCTGGAGCTGCTTTATTATTTTAAGTTCTATTAATCAGAGGATAAATTGCGAATCTGTCAAAAAGACCTATATTTGTAAAATATAACAATTAAAAGCGTTAAAGTTAAAAAATGGCAACACTTACGGATCAGTTTGGTATTCAGGAAGCCCTTTCAAAACTGGGTATTAAAGACATAAACGAAGGTACATCTACAGGAAGCAGCAGCTTTGCAAACGGCAGTATTATTGAGTCGTATTCTCCTGTTGACGGAACCCTTATTGCAAAAGTAAAAGTTTCTACAAAGGAAGACTATGAAGCTGCAATGGCAAAAGCTTCGGAAGCTTTTAAAACCTGGAGGCTTGTGCCTGCACCAAAACGTGGAGAAATAGTACGCCAAATGGGCGATGAGCTTCGCAAATACAAAGAGCCACTTGGGCAGCTTGTTTCTTATGAAATGGGTAAAAGCTTACAGGAAGGGCTTGGTGAAGTTCAGGAAATGATAGACATCTGCGATTTTGCAGTAGGTTTGTCACGCCAGCTTTACGGCCTTACCATGCATAGTGAAAGGCCAATGCACCGTATGTATGAGCAATGGCACCCAATAGGTACTGTAGGTATTATATCTGCATTTAACTTCCCGGTAGCAGTATGGAGCTGGAACTCTATGATTGCATGGGTTTGTGGTGATGTTGCTATATGGAAGCCAAGCTCTAAAACTCCGCTTTGTGGAGTGGCCTGCCAAAATATTATAAAAACAGTACTGGAAAGAAATAACGTGCCCGAAGGCGTTAGCTGCCTTGTAACAGGTAATGAAAGCGGTGACCTTATAAACAATGATAAGCGTATACCGCTTGTGTCATTTACAGGTTCTACAAGAGTAGGAAGGCACGTGTCTAAAACCGTTGCAGAACGTTTTGGTAATACTATCCTTGAATTAGGCGGAAACAATGCCATTATAGTTTCTGAGCATGCTGATATCAATATGGTACTTGTGGGCGCTGTATTTGGTGCTGTAGGTACTGCCGGCCAGCGCTGTACAACAACCAGAAGATTAATTGTACATGAAAGTGTGTATGATAAAACCATAGAAGTGCTTAAGAGCGCTTACGGACAGCTTAAAATAGGCAACCCGCTGGACAGCAATAACCACGTGGGGCCGCTTATTGACAAAGGTGCTGTAAACGACTATCTTAATGCTATTGAAAAAGCAAAGCAGGAAGGTGGAAAAATTATTGTTGAAGGTGGTGTAATGGAAGGCGAAGGCTATGAAAGCGGATGTTATGTTAAGCCTTGTATTATTGAAGCGGAAAACCACTTCCACATTGTACAGGAAGAAACATTTGCACCAATACTGTATGTAATGAAATACAGCACGCTGGAGCAGGCAATAGAGATGCAAAACGGAGTGCCTCAGGGACTTTCTTCATCAATCTTTACAAACAACATGAGAGAGATGGAGCTGTTCCTTTCTCAGGCTGGTTCTGACTGTGGTATTGCAAATGTGAATATAGGTACTTCCGGTGCTGAAATTGGCGGCGCGTTTGGTGGTGAAAAAGAAACAGGCGGAGGGCGCGAAAGCGGATCTGATGCGTGGAAAGCTTATATGAGAAGGCAGACTAATACAATTAACTACGGTTCTGAGCTGCCATTGGCACAGGGAATACGTTTTGATTTATAAAAGAATAGATAGAATACTCTACAAATAAAAGGCTGCCAATTGGCAGCCTTTTTTAATTTAAACACTAATGCTTTAACAAAACAGCATCGCTTTTTAACATTTATTTAACAAGTTTCTCGTGTTCAAAACCTATCCTTGCACTCATAAAAAATTAACAAATATGAATCACACCTTTAAAACCTTGATGCTTCTAACAAGCATATCACTTCTTTTTTCATGTCAGGATGATGATACTAAAGTAATTACAGAAAACAAAGTAACAAATGAAACCAGTATCACTGTCGCAGAATTTAAAGAATTTACTGAACTTCCAGAGTTAATGGAAAAAACCTTAAGAAAAGAAAGTTTTCTTAAGAGTGGGGATGATTATAACGATTACAATTTTGCTATAGACAGTACAATAG
>CAMPIZ010000056.1 GCA_946886675.1 uncultured Flavobacterium sp. | reverse complement strand
GTACTAAAGACAGAATAATAACCTATAATAATTCTGAAAGACTTAAAGAATTATATCCGGAAAAAATAGTGTTAATCAGAATTGATGGTGGGAGTCATTTAATAAATGGCTCTGTAAAAGAATATAGGGAAAAGTTAGCCGAAATATTAAATTAACTTTTCCTGTGTTTTTTTCTCCTGTCAAAAAGATAACCTAAAATAATGCCTACTACGATCCAAAAAGGTATACCTATCAGGATTTTGGTATAAGAAAATCTTTCGCCATCAATAAGTGGAAAGATTATCATGGCGATAATGTAGAGAATACCGCCCCATACCAGTCCGGATCTAACCCATTTTTTCATTATCATCTTTACTTTGTTTCTTGGGATATTTAGCATTTATCTTCTGCATAACAAACCCAAAGAGCAAGCCGCCTAAAAGCCATACGGGTATAGAAATTAAAGATTTCCTAAGTGTGATAGGGCTATCATCAATCCCTGTAATAGGAAATATGAAAGTTATAAGCACATACATTATTACTCCCCACGCTATGCCGTCAAATACCCATTGTTTTCTCATTTGGATTTAATTTGTTTGTTGGGTCCGCTTTTCCGGCTTCTGGATACATAGCCAAATATAAGCCCGAATATTATCCATACCGGAAAGGAAACTACCATCCTGGTTATATCAAGTTTATCGCCATCATAAAGCGGAAAGCCTACGTTAATGATAAGGAACATAAAAACGCCCCATATAAGGCCAAACTTTATCCAGTTTTTCATCTAAGAGTCGCTTTTTTGATTAGTTTCTTTTGTTTTTTTGTAGTTGTAATGACCAAGACTAAAACCAATTGACCCGGCAACCGCAAAATCTATCAGGAGTCTTGTAAAGCGAATATCTTCACCTTGCATTAGTGGGAAACCTATGTCTGCGATGAATGCAAAAATAAAAGCATACATAAAGCCAAACTTTGCCCAGTTTTTCATTTATAGCAATTAAAAATTCTATTCTCAAAGATAGCCAAACTTTTTAACCTAAACAAAATGCTGCCTGATTGTGTAATTGCCTAATTGTCCTATCTTTGCGGCTTCAAAAAAATACTCATGATAACTGTAGATGCGCTTTCGGTACAATTTGGCGGTACCACTTTATTTAGTGATGTTTCTTTTTCTATTAATGAAACCGACAAAATTGCCCTTATGGGCAAGAACGGTGCGGGAAAATCGACACTGCTTAAAATTATTGCCGGAGTAAACAAACCTTCTTCGGGAGCGATTTCTGCACCTAAAGGAACTGTTATAGCTTATCTTCCACAGCATTTGCTTACCGAAGATAATGCCACCGTATTTGAAGAGACATCAAAAGCATTTGCCGGTATTTTTAAAATGAAGGCAGAAATTGATGCGCTTAACGAAGAACTTACCGTGCGTACAGATTATGAGTCGGAAGAGTATTATAAGATTATTGAAAGGGTATCAGAGCTTAGCGAAAAATTTTATTCAATTGAGGAAATAAATTATGAGGCTGAGGTTGAAAAGGTACTTTTGGGTATAGGTTTTACGCGTGAGGATTTTACCAGGCAGACATCAGAGTTTAGCGGTGGATGGAGAATGCGTATTGAGTTGGCAAAGATACTGCTTCAAAAACCTGATCTAATATTACTGGATGAGCCTACAAACCACATGGATATTGAGAGTATTCAGTGGCTGGAGGATTTCCTTGTAAACAGTGCCAAAGCCGTTATGGTAATATCGCACGACAGGGCTTTTGTAGATAATATTACAAACCGTACCATAGAAGTTACTATGGGGAGGATATATGATTACAAGGCTAAATACTCACATTATCTTGAACTGCGCAAGGAGCGCCGAGCACAGCAGCAAAAGGCTTATGACGAGCAGCAAAAGATGATTGCCGAAAATCAGGAGTTTATTGAACGCTTTAAAGGTACGTACTCAAAAACACTACAGGTGCAGTCGCGTGTAAAAATGCTTGAAAAGCTGGAGCTTGTAGAAGTAGATGAGGTAGATACATCTGCGTTAAGGCTTAAGTTTCCACCATCGCCACGTTCTGGACAGTATCCTGTGGTAGTAAATGAGCTGTCAAAGTCTTATGGAGACCATGTGGTATTCAAAGATGCTTCAATGGTTATAGAGCGTGGACAAAAAGTTGCTTTTGTAGGTAAAAACGGTGAGGGTAAATCTACTATGGTGAAAGCTATAATGGGAGAGCTGGAGTTTGAGGGTAAACTTGAAGTAGGTCATAACGTTAAGATAGGTTACTTTGCCCAAAACCAGGCATCCCTGCTTGATGAAAACCTGACGGTTTTTGAAACTATAGACCGAATTGCGGAAGGTGACATCCGTACTCAGATAAAGAACCTGCTAGGGGCTTTTATGTTTAGTGGCGATGATACCACTAAAAAAGTAAAAGTGCTTTCGGGAGGGGAGAGGACACGTCTCGCAATGATTAAGTTATTGCTTGAGCCGGTTAATCTGCTTATACTGGATGAGCCTACCAACCACCTCGATATGAAAACCAAAGATATTATTAAAGATGCCCTCAATGCTTTTGATGGTACGCTGGTACTGGTCTCACACGACAGGGATTTCCTTGACGGATTGGTTACTAAAGTATTCGAATTTGGCAACAAACGTGTTAAAGAGCACTTTGAAGATATTAAGGGCTTCCTTGAGCTTAAAAAGATGGAAAACTTAAGGGAGATAGAGAAATAATACTCTCTTCAATTAAAAATAAAAAAGGCAGGATTCTATCCTGCCTTTTTTATTTCTTTTTCTTCCATTCTAGCCACCCCAATATGTCTTTGCGTATTTCATCCTGCCACTCTGTGTCATATTGTTTATTTAAATGCTCAAATACTATCTTGTTGTATTCCTTATAAAAGTCTATGTTGGAGGGAGCAAGACAGCCAAAATCGTAAAATGTAATCTTATATTTTTGCTGAAATTCTGCATCTCCTTTATACACACTTGCGGTTATACCACCAAGAATGTATAAGCTGACCCTATTGTATTTAATATCCTGCTCAAATTTTGTTTGTGGTGTTTCAGGAATTATTTGTGCATGGCTTATAAAGAGGCCTCCAGCTAAAAGTATGATTGTTATAAAAGCTTTCATGATACTTTATTCTACCATCTCTACAAGCCTTACAAACTCTGCCCTGTAACCATCAGGATCATTATTTAATCCCTCTTTGGCAAGTTTTATAATATTATCAGACGATTTATCAGGCACAAGTTTAGAGTCCCTTAATTTTAATCCAAACCATGCTACCGCTGCGGCAAACTTAAAGTCGCCCGATGCCTGCTGTAGTGTTAGGGGCCTCTTAGCTATTATCTGTATCGTTTCCTTACTCTTATCACCATCCGGTTTTTTATGCCTTAATTTTATAGTGGCCAGTTCATCGCTGTAGTTAGCAGTGGTTTTTGCCGTCTGGCTGTATTTCAGATCCGGAGCGGGGGTAAAGTAATCACTTTGTACCCCTGTTGGGATTATTTCATATAATGCAGTTACAGTATGCCCACTACCCAGTTCCCCGGCATCAATAGCGTCATTTACAAAATCTTCGTCGCGAAGTTTACGGTTTTCATAACCTATAAGACGGTAAGACTGCACATGCTTAGGGTTAAACTCAATTTGTATTTTCACATCCTTTGCAATGGCAAACATAGATCCCTTAAATTCTTTTTGGAGAAAGCGGTCGGCTTCCTGCATGTTATCAATATAGGCATAGTTACCATTACCTTTATCTGCCAGTATCTCCATTTTAGAATCTTTGTAGTTACCCATTCCATAACCCAGACAGGTAAGGAATACGCCACTTTTTCTTTTTTCCTCAATAAGGGTTTCCATATCGCGGTTGGATGTCATGCCTAAATTAAAATCGCCATCGGTAGCCAGTATAATACGGTTATTGCCACCTTTAATAAAGTTTTCGTGAGCTATTTTATAAGCCAGCTCTATACCTACACCTCCTGCAGTGCTGCCGCCTGCTTCCAGTTTATCAAGCGCATTTATAATGGTGACTTTTTCATTTCCATTGGTAGGAGGAAGTACAAGCCCCGCCGCGCCCGAATATACCACTATGGCAATTTTATCTTCATCCCGCATTTGGTTTACCAACAGTTTCATAGACTGTTTTAGTAAAGGCAGTTTGTTATATGTATCCATTGAGCCGCTTACATCTATCAGGAAAACAAAGTTTGAGGCAGGAAGTTTATTTGTTGAAATATCCACTCCTTTGAGTCCTATTTTAAGCAGTTTGTGTTTTGTATTCCAGGGTGCATCACTGTACTCCGTATTAATGGAGAAAGGCACATCACCTTTAGGCTCGGGATAACTGTATTTAAAGAAGTTTATCATTTCTTCAACGCGTACTGCATCCTTTGGTACAGTTTGCCCATTGTTTAAAAATCGGCGAATGTTTGTATATGAGGCGTTATCTACATCAATAGAAAAAGTAGAGAGCGGTGCCAGTGCAGGATTTTTAAAAGCATTTTCCTCAAACATATCATAGTCTTCCTGATCTACCTGTATTTTTTCATTAGCAGGTTGAAATTTTTTAAAGTTAATTGTTTCTGGTTGGACAGTTTTTTCTTTCTCTGCTCTTCTTTTTTCACGCTTTAGTTTTCTTAATTGTTTTTTTGTTAGTTTATCATGTGTTGTAATAATAATAACCCCGTTAGCTCCTCTGTTACCATAAAGTGAAGTTGCTGCATTATCCTTTAAAACGTTAACTGAGGCAATGTCGTTCGCATTCAGGCTTTTAAAGCTATCCTCATTTACAGGAATACCATCTACAACAAATAAAGGCCCAATATTACCATTAATTGTTCCTGTTCCGCGCAGTATTACAGTATCTGATGCTCCGGGCTGGCCATTAGCTGATATTTGTGAAGGCAACTGGCTGTACTGTATGCTTCCATTACTCAGAACATCATATTCAGCATCTTTAGATCTTATAACAGTACTATTTCCTGATTGCACAAGAGAACTTCTATTATAATCACTGCCCGGTCCCTCTCTGCCGGTAGTAATTTTTAGTCCGGGTACCAGCCCCTGTAAACTTTGTGCTATTGATGAATTTGGTTTTTCCTGTACATCAATTGATGTTATTTCACTCTTCTTTACAATAGAGCTTGTAGTTTTTAATTCCTTTCTTTTAGGTTCACCAAAATGAATACTGTTTTGAACAGAGAATTTATCTTCTTTTGCGGTAACAACATCTCCTGATTGTATATCTGATGATTCTTCAAGAGCTATATTGTTGTAAGTTCTCTCGTAAAGCCTCTTGTTATACTGTTTTATTTTTTCAATATTTTTCGTTGAGTCGGATAAATTATTTTGTTCTGACTGAATCTCTTCATTAACCACAACAGCTTCTCTTGGTTGAGTATCTTTTACGGTTGGACTAAAAGTTTCTTCTATCTTTTCGCGATCAATAGTAGTAACTTTTGTTTCGGGTGTTTGTTCGGGCAGATTTGGTGCAGTATGATTTTTAAAGAACTGCCCTCCCAGTACCAGCATTATAAGCAATACGGCTGCGATACTGCCATACCTCCAAATAATACCACTCCTGCGTTTCTTTTTGTTATCCAGTTTTTCCTCAACACGGTTCCATACCGCTTCCATTCGGTCAAAGCTTTTGTTTTCGGCTTTTCCGGCAGCTTCTTTAAACTGTTCGTATAGTTTATCTTGATTTTCCATAGCTGTTTTCTTTTTGGTAATAAACACTGTTTACTAAATCCTTTAGTTTACTCCGGGAGACATTTAATTGTGATTTCGAAGTCCCTTCTGTAATATTCAGCATGGCAGCTATTTCTTTATGGCTGTAACCTTCTATAGCAAAAAGGTTAAATACGGTCCTGCAACCTTGGGGCAGGTAATCCAGCAGTTTTAGCAGGTCTTCTTCTTCAAGCCCGGCCGATTGGGTTTGTGAAGGCTGTGCCGAAGCGCTCATGTCTTCAATATAAATATTAAAGTTCACTTTGCGCTTAAGGGTAAGCAGGCACTGGTTTATGGCTATACGCCGTGCCCAGGCCTCAAATGCCCTGGTTTCTTTTAACTGGTCAAGCTTAGTAAAAATGGTAAAGAAGGCATCGGCCACTGCCTCTTCAATTTCTTCCTCATTCTTTAAATACCTTTTGCAGGTATGATACAGTTTGGGAGCCATAAGCTCATACACCTTTCTCTGCGAGTCGCGGTGCATTTTTCTGCATGCTGTTATGAGTTTTTCGTCTATCACAATTTGTCTCTTTGTTTATATAGAGCAGAAAAAACTGCAAAAGGTTGGGAGAAGGTGAAAAAAAGTTTGCAGTATCAGCCTCAGTAGGCTATGTTTACTGATTGTATCTACTTATCAATAGTCAGTTTATATATCGCTGATTCGGTAGTGTCATTATCGGTATCTTCACATAATAAAAATTCAAGGCTCTTATCGTTATCCTTATAAAGTGTAATGCCTTCAAATTTATTTTTACCTGATATGGTTTCGGTGAACTCTACTTTCATTGTTTCAATGTCAATACTGCCAATTAGCGATCCGGCTACCTCTCCGTCAAGATAAGTTGAATTAGAACTTTCGGCAGCAGCTATAAAATATAGTTTGTTGTCTACTTTTACGGCATCGGTAAAGCTGGCCTGCGAACCATTTATCTTTGGCAGCTGTATCGGGCTATAGATAATCTGGAAAAAGAGCTCGTTAATATCACCGTCCAGCGTAAAAATTCCGTTTTGTCCAGCCGGGCCATTACCTCTTTGGAACAGGTACCATAGTGTACCATCGTTTACGGCAGCTTCTATGTTAAAGTCTTCGGTGCTTATTTCGCCAAATCCCTGCATTATTAAGTAAAGGTCGGTAGCATCTGTAGGAGGTGATGTCTGTCTGGTAGTGCTGTTTACACGAACAATTGAATTGCGGTTTTCTTTAGAGCCTGAGCCAAAAAGGTAAAGTTCGTCTCCACTTGCAGTTATCGCTTCAAAATCGGGTTTATCTTTTTTAGGGATATTTTCTGCGGGAATTGTAACATCAGTTATTACAAGAGGTATTTTGTCAAGCTTTTTCTGCTCTATATTATATTCATATAGAACATTGCTGTTATCTGATATGATAAAGAGCGACCCATTGTTAAAGAACAGGCCAGAAGCCGAACCTATACCCACAATATGAAACAATAGCTCCAGCTTAAACTTTTGCATAATCTTATATTTTTAGTGTAAACGCCTTATAATTAAAATTCTTACATTTATAGTAAAGATAAATATTTATACGCATGAATATTTCTACTGATGATTTTAAAGTTGCAGGAAGTTTTTCCATAATACAGGCACCTACAAATATAGACCTGGACCTTTCAGCAAAAAAGAAAGTAAAAAAAATAGAGAAGGCCAGTAAAAAACTTGGCGAGTTGCAGGATAAAATGTATGCCAATAACCGTTATGGTGTTTTAATATGCATACAGGGTATGGATACTGCCGGTAAGGACAGCCTTATACGCGAAGTGTTTAAAAATTTTAACGCAAGGGGAGTAGTAGTGCATAGTTTTAAATCGCCTACTCCGGCAGAGAAAGACCACGATTATTTATGGCGCCACTACATTGCCCTGCCCGAAAGAGGTAAGTTTTCGGTTTTTAACCGCTCTCACTATGAAAATGTACTTGTAACGCGCGTGCACCCTGAATACATACTTGATGAAAACCTGCCAGGTATAGAAAAGCCGGAGGATGTAAATGATGATTTTTGGGAACAGCGTTTTGAACAGATTAATAATTTTGAAAAACACCTTGTACAGAACGGGACAATTATCCTGAAGTTTTTTCTGCATCTTAGCAAAGAGGAACAAAGGGAGCGCTTACTGCGCAGACTGGAAAGAGAAGACCATAACTGGAAATTCTCTGCCGGCGATCTTGATGAAAGGGATCGTTGGGATGATTATCAAAAATTTTATGAGGAAGCCATAAACAAAACGGCTACACCATATGCACCATGGTTTTCTATACCGGCAGATGATAAAGAAACTGCCCGGCTTCTTGTTGCAAAAACCATACTTACAGAGCTTAAAAAATATGACTTTAAAGAACCTGAAGTAAATGAGGATGTAATGAATAATATTTCCTTATACAGGGTTAAATTGCTTAATGAAAAATTAAAATAAAAAGCCCCCGCACAAGCGGGGACTCTTTCAAGGTTAGCATTGTTACTTGGTTATATTCTTATGTATTTATAACTTAAATCCGTATGCAAGTCTAAGAGCAATCTGATCGGCATTAAAATCGCTCATTCCCTCATAGCGCAGGCTCAGGTCGATAACATCATTGGCATATCCAATACCCGGAGACCACAGGAAGGTAGTTTCGTTATAATCTCCTGTTACGGCAAAACCGGCACCGGCCTCACCCAAAGCATAAAAACGGTCGCCCCATATAAAGGCTTTGAAACCCGCTTTTACGGGAATGAATCCCAAATCGTCAATTCCATCCTCATCTGCAAACAAATGGGTGTAGCCTGTAGTAAGCGTAAGCGAAGTATCCAGGGATAAATCGTACTGCAGCCTTACATCGCCACCCAGCGCAAAATTAAAATAGTCATCTGTTACTGCACCTGCATTAAGGCCAAAGCCTAAACGAAATCCCTGATCGTAGTTTTCTGCAGTTGTGTTGTCCTGCGCATGCATACTCCCTGCGGCCAGCAAAAGAGCAACAGCTAAAATTTGTTTTATCTTCTTCATAAATCCATTGTTTAGTATTTATGTTGTAAAACTAATCGTATAAAACTAAAAATATTTCCAATGAATAGTTAAATATTTTTTTATAATAATTATATTTTAA
>CAMPIZ010000055.1 GCA_946886675.1 uncultured Flavobacterium sp. | reverse complement strand
TTGAAATTGTTACAAAACTAACATGCATACCACCAAGAAAGAAGGTAAATACAGTTATTTTGAAGCCGGTGAAGGCACACCTATAATTATACTTCACGGACTCATGGGCGGCCTTAGTAATTTTGACGGAGTAGCAGAATACTTTCCAAAACACGGCTATAAAGTTGTTATCCCGGAACTGCCTATATATACCCAGAGTATTTTAAAGACCAATGTAAAAGCCTTTGCAAGATGGGTTAAGGACTTTATTACTTTTATGGGGTATGACAGGGTACTAATGCTGGGCAACTCACTGGGAGGGCATATAGCATTATACCACACAAAAATGTATCCCGAAAAAATGCTTGGGCTTATAATTACCGGAAGCTCGGGACTTTATGAAAGCGCAATGGGTGACAGCTATCCAAGAAGGGGTGACTACGACTATATTAAGAAAAAAGCTGAGGATGTATTTTATGATCCTTCTGTTGCCACAAAAGAAATTGTAGACGAAGTTTATGCCACTGCCAATGACAGGCTTAAACTGATAAAAACCCTTACCATCGCAAAAAGTGCCATTCGCCATAATATGGCTAATGATCTTCCTAAAATGCATGTGCCTACCTGTATAATATGGGGGAAAAATGATAAAGTAACGCCGCCTGAAGTAGCAGAGGAATTTCATAGCCTGCTGCCAAATTCAGACCTTTACTGGATAGACAAGTGCGGGCATGCCGCCATGATGGAGCATCCTGATGAGTTTAATGAAATTATGCATTCCTGGCTGAAAAAGCAGGATTTTATATAAAACATTCCGCCCGCAAGGGTATCTGAACAGGCCACGGATTACACTTCTTCACATTTTTATAGTTAATTTTGTGATTATTAGTGTAATCCGTGGCTAAAAATTTATAAGATGAAGATAAACACTGCCGAATTTATTATCAGTAATTCCGATGTAAGCAAATGCCCGAAAGAGCCGCTGCCGGAATATGCCTTTATAGGCCGATCCAACGTAGGGAAGTCTTCACTTATAAATATGCTTACCAACCATAAGAACCTTGCAAAAACTTCGGGCAAGCCCGGTAAAACACAGCTTATAAACCATTTTAAGATAAATAATAACTGGTTTCTGGTAGATTTACCCGGGTATGGTTATGCCAAGGTATCCAAGAAAACCAAGCAGATTTTTCAAAAATTCATAACTGAGTATTTTGAAAAGCGTGAACAGCTTGTTTGTGCCTTTGTACTTGTAGACATAAGGCTTGAAGCACAAAAAATAGACCTTGAGTTCATTAACTATCTTGGCGAAACACAAGTACCATTCTGCATCATCTTTACCAAAGCCGACAAAATAAGCCGGGTAAAAATAGACCAACATGTAGCTGCTTACAGAAAACAACTGCTGGCAAACAACTGGGAAGAAATGCCCGACTACTTTGTAACCTCATCTACTGAAGGTACCGGACGCGATACATTACTGCAGTATATAGATGAAGTAAACCAGAATATTTTTAATAATCAGGACTTTGTTTAATCAGAGAAGTTTTTCCATTAAAAAATTGGTTAGCACCTGCCCGTTACGTTCTACTCTCTGTTCTTTTACAACAGTATAACCATAGTTTTCAAAAAAAGGTTTTGCGGTTATTGATGCCGCTACGGTTATCCTGCGTATATTAGTATTTAAGGCATACTTTTCTATTTGTGTTGTTATAAGTTTGGCAATACCCTGCCCCTGAAAATCTTTGTGCACAAAAAGATGATCGAAGTATCCTGTTGTATCAATATCCCCAAAACCAACAATAACATCTTCACTCTCTACTATAATAGTATAGTTTTGAGACAGAACCTTATTCCATCGTTCAAAATCTAAATCAGCAGGAGCCCAGGCATTGAGCTGTCCCTGTGTATAATCTTTTTTGTTTACCGTATGTACAGTGTTATAAAAAAGTTTTACCACTTGCCCGCAGTCTTCCTGCTTATATAAACGTATTGTATACATAAAAAAAAGCGGCTTAAGCCGCTCGATAGTTAGTCCTTTTTTAATTCAAGCTTTTCGGCAAAATAATCACAGAAATCCCTCATTGTTTCACTCATTTTCTTGTCGCCTGTGGCACGCTCAAAAGTGTGTGACATAGAAACCAGCGTTTGATGAAAAAATACTTTCATTTCGTCTACAGGCATTTCTTTAGTCCATAGGTCAATACGCATACTCTCCTGATTCTTGTGGTCCCATACCGACAGCATTACCGCTTTAGACTCCTCGTTTACCACGCCGCCATCTTTGGCAGACCAGAACATTTTTTCCGGCACTCTGTTCTCATCAAGCTCTACATTTACTTTTATCTCAGATTTTATTGTATTCTTAGACATTATTTTTTGGGTTTGTATTTAGAATTATCAAAAATTTCCCTGGCATCTTTTACCAGTAATTCCTGCAAAGTTACATCTTTATTATTTTCCATATAAGAGCGCACTATCTGCCAGCCAAGCCAAATACCCAGCCTTCCGGGGGATTCGTTGTCCAGTTCCAGGTAAAACTTAGAAAAAGGAGCAGGATTTATAAACCTTGGCGGCAGCTTTGAGTTTGTATCAAACAAAAGCTTGTTTTCTACAAAGTACCTCCATATCTCAGCTTCATTAACCTTCGCCCATTCAATCTGCTCAGGTGTGTAGCCCATTTTTACAGCATCTGTAGCATCAGGCAAAAGCCTGTCTTTAAGGTATTGCTCTTTTCCAAAATAGATCATTAAAGACAATAAAGTCCTGTCTTTAGGCGGAGCTATACGGTTAAAGCCAAACGATGAAACTAAATCGGGCATTATCTGCTCGGGTTCAAAATTTTGCCTTACATAATCAGGAAATTCATAAAACCTGTGATCTTTACCCAGGTACAGATCAAGTGAAATAAGAACAAGGCTATCAGTATATATAACTTTATTCTCATAATCCATTTCAGATATAAGGGTAACAATCTGAGGCTTGGTAAAATCAGGAAAATAATACTTCATGTGCCTGAATACATCCTGAAGATCTTCCTGGAGCATTTTATTGTCAGGAAACTTTTCTTCTACTTCATTATGAAGTTCCTGCAGCAAAGGATTGTTTATTTTATTTATCCAGACTGTATCCGGGTTGTTTGGAGGAAACAGATAAGGAAACTGCTGTTTTATCTTTGGCAGGTCTTCCGGTTTACTTTCATAAAATATTTTATCAAAGCGCTTTATATCAACTTCGCCTACCTCTACAGCAGCTACCGCTTCTTCGGTTTTGTTTTCTTCCTTGCATGACAGCAGCGCCAGAGGAAACAGCAAAATCAGAAAATATTTCTTCATAATTTGTAATAGCGTTAAGATTACCGGTTTGGATTTTGTTATTTTTATAAATTATTTTTGTGCAAATATACAATCACTTAACCAAATACTGAATAGCCATGCCCGTATCTCCAAAATTTAAATCTGAAGCTGTAAATGACTATATAGTAAACTGGCTGCGCGACTATGCAGCTAACGCAAAAGTTAAAGGTTTTGTTGTGGGAATATCGGGCGGAATAGATTCTGCGGTTACTTCTACACTATGTGCACAAACCGGGCTGCCCACACTTTGTGTGGAAATGCCCATACACCAGGCACACAGCCAGGTGAGCCGCGGGAGGGAACACATACAGCAGCTTAAAAAGCGTTTTGCCAATGTTTCATCGGCAGAGGCTGATTTAACCCCGGTATTTGAAACATTTAAAAAAGTGGTACCTGAAACCGAAAATCCGCATTTGCAGGACCTTACACTGGCCAATACACGTGCCAGGTTAAGAATGACTACCTTATATTACTTTGCCGGCATAAACAGCGCCCTTGTAGCCGGTACAGGAAATAAGGTTGAAGACTTTGGCGTAGGCTTTTACACAAAGTATGGCGATGGCGGTGTAGATATAAGCCCGATTGCAGACCTTATGAAATCTGAAGTGCGGGAACTTGCGAGGCTCTTAAAGGTACCGCAAAGCATTATTGAAGCCAAACCTACAGATGGCCTTTTTGGAGACGACAGGAGCGATGAGGATCAGCTGGGAGCCAGCTACGACGAACTTGAATGGGCTATGGAGCAGGTAGAAAAAGGCAAAAAGCACACAGAATTTTCCGGCAGGCAGGAAGAAGTGTTTAACATTTATTTAAGGCTAAATGCAATTAATCAGCACAAAATGAATGCTATACCTGTTTGCGAAATTCCAAAATTTTTGAAATAAAATTCCTTCATTCACAATACTTTAAGATTTTAATAAGATTTTAATTGCTAACTTTACTGTAAGTTTTAACTCAAAAAATAGCAATTATGATCAAACTATGCTTGGCGGATAACCATCCTGTTGTTCACTATGGGATGAAAGCTTATTTTAGCGAAAATCCGGAAATCAGCTTTGCAGGGGTGGTAAATAATCTTGAAGGCCTCATGGAGGTGCTCAGGAAAAAAACGGTGGATGCTGCAATCATAGATCTGGAGTTAGAAGGCTTAACGAGCATCAGCTCAGTAAAATCTCTTGTAAAAGACTATCCTGATACCAAAATTATAATTTTTACCAATCTTGCAGAACAAATATATGCCCCAAACGCATTAAAAGCCGGAGTATCGGCATATGTGCATAAAAACTCAAAAATGGAAGACCTTGAAAACGCCATTAAAAGAGTAAATGAAGGGGAAGTTGTATTTAGCGAACTTGTGAAAAAGAATCTTGCACTACTTAACAAAGGTAAAAAGTCGGAACGGTTATACAGAAAGCTTTCTTCCCGCGAAATAGAAGTACTGCGCTATTTAAGCGAAGGTAAAAAGAATAAAGAGATTGCAAAACTGCTGGACCTTAACGAAAAAACCATTAGTACATATAAGCTAAGGCTGCTTACCAAGCTGCATGTAACCAATCTTGTGGATCTTGTAAACAAAGCTAAAACGCTGGATATAGTCTAAACAATTGCACTAAGGAAGAAAACACTACTTTTCATGCAAAACTTAACTTTGCCAGCCATGCTGATTATAGCGTGCAGATAGTTGTTATGTAGTACGAATACGGCCTATACTCTGTAAAATATTCTTGTTAAGTTCTGTGTAGTCTTTAACATCTTCCAGTATTTGTGCATTGTCACTATCTGGGTTAAACTGCGCCATAAGCTCATTTATAAGCTTTTTAATAAGGCGGGACCTTAAGTCTGTAATAAGCTGTGTAATGTGGTCTTCCACACTCATTAGTTTGTCTTTTACAACTATATGCTGGGTTTCCTCCCATTTATCCAGCTTATGCATATCATCATCCATGTAGATGTTAGTTACAATAGGCTGAAGCTCTAAAGGGAAATTATTGATATATGCCTCCTGCTTTATTTCCTTATTTATATAAAGATTAATATTTTTTTCTAATAAAGCTTTAAAACTTTCATTGGTAAACTCTATTTCATCCTGCTGCAGGTTCATATATATCCATTCATATACTTTGCAGTTTTGCTTTTCAGTATAGGTTTCTTCTTTGCCAAATTCGTCAAATCTGGTATATATATTTTTAAACTCACGTTCCAGGCTGCCATACAACTGTAATGCTTTTACAATTTCATACTCTATACCGCTCATGTCATCAGGCTGTGGTTTCACCTCTTGTATTTCATCAACTACGGGCTGCAGGGCTTTCGCTTTCTGCTCGTCCTTTAGCTTTTTGCCTGCGTCGGTTATATCTTTTTGTACAAGCTGTGCCAGTGTGCTTACCAGCACCTGCTCGCTTATATCCATTATGCGGGCACATTCCTGTATATACACCTCACGCTGTATCCTGTCTGGTATTTTAGAGATACTGGTTACCATATCCCTTATAAGCCCTGCTTTTTTAACCGGGTCGTTTTTAGCCTCATCCATAAGCAGCGAAGCCTTAAACTGTATAAAGTCCTTTGCATTTTCCTGTAGGTAAGCCATCAACTCATCATAAGATGATTTTCTGGCAAAACTGTCGGGGTCTTCTCCATCAGGGAAAGTACAAACCTTAACGTTCATCCCTTCCTCAAGTATAAGATCTATACCTCTTATGGAAGCTCTTAAACCGGCTGCATCGCCATCAAACAGCACCGTTATGTTTTTTGTAAGCCTGTTTATAAGTCTTATCTGATCGGGAGTCAGGGCAGTGCCCGAGGAAGCCACTACATTCTCTACTCCCGCCTGATGCAGCTGTATCACATCGGTATAACCCTCTACAAGATAACAGTTATCCTGTTTCGCTATAGACTGCTTAGCGTGATAAATACCATACAGCACTTTGCTTTTATGGTAAATGTCGCTTTCGGGTGAGTTAAGGTATTTGGCCACCTTTTTATCGTTGCCCAAAATACGCCCGCCAAAGCCCAGCACGCGGCCGGACATGCTTTGTATAGGAAACATTACCCGTCCGCGAAACCTGTCGGCAGTCCTGCCGTCTTCGCGCACTATGGTAAGCCCGGTTTTTTCAAGATATTCAAGGTTATAACCTTTACCCAGCGCTTCTTTGCTAAAGGCATCCCATTCTTCAGGCGAATAGCCCAGCTCAAACTTTTTTATGGTTTCACCTGTAAAGCCGCGTTCCTTAAAATAAGAGTAGCCTATAGCCCTTCCCTCATCAGTATTTAAAAGTGTATTGTGAAAATATTTTTGTGCAAATTCAGAAACAAGGTACATACTCTCCCTCTCATTGGCTACAGCCTTATCTTCGTCGGATTGTTCTGTTTCCTCAATTTCTATATTGTATCTTTTTGCCAGATAGCGTATGGCCTCAGGATATGAAAAATGCTCATGCTCCATAAGGAACGCGACCACGTTACCACCTTTACCCGAACTGAAATCCTTCCATATCTGCTTTACCGGAGATACCATGAATGAAGGCGACTTCTCGTTGCTGAACGGACTAAGCCCTTTGTAGTTGCTCCCCGAACGTTTAAGGTTTATAAAATCGCCGATAACCTCCTCTACACGTGCGGTTTCAAAAACAGTATCTATGGTGGTTTGTGCTATCAAGGCTTGGTTAAATTGAATAAGGGATATAAAATTACAAAGTTTTTTGTTAGTCCTGAATTATTACTTATGAGAGATCCTCCACATCCAGAAGATTGTGCTTTAAGGCAAACACTATAACACCAATAAAATTTTTGGCTCCTACTTTAGTTATCATACGCTGCCTGTGGGTTTCCACAGTACGCTGGTGTATAAAAAGCTCTTCAGCAATTTCGGCAGAGCTTTTGCCCTTACATATCAGCTGGATAACCTCTTTTTCTCTATCGGTTAAAAAATTAGCATCGGGCTGAAAATCTGTAGCAGTCTGCTGGTACAGCATAAGGTCTTTTAGAATAGATCCCAGCTCTGGCCCAAGGTAAAAGCCATTACCATCCATATTGCGTATGGCTAGCTCAAGCTGTTCAGGTTCAGAATTTTTGGTAATAAAACCATGTGCGCCACTTTGCATTACATGCCTTATGGTTTCCTTACTGGAAAGCTGTGATATCATTAATATCTTAATGGTATCGTGGGCATTAAGCGTTTTAGTGCACAGTTTATAACCATCCATCTCGGGCATCTGTATATCCATAAGTACAAGGTCAACATCCTTATTGTCCTCAAGGAATTCCAGAAACTCCTTACCGCTGTCGGTTTCAAAAACAACCTCAACCCCGTCAAATGTACCTACAAGGGCCGCAAGGCTTTTCCTGAAAAGCTTATGGTCGTCTACTATGGCTACTTTAAGCATTGTTCACGTTTTTAAGTGTAATAACAAAACGGTTTCCTTTGTCATGCTCTTCCTGTGCTATAACAGCATTTACTGCATGTAACCTGGAATTTATATTTTTAAGTCCGCTGGCATCAGGCTTAGCCAGGTTATCTTTAAAACTAAACGGTATACCATCATCCGTAATTTCAATAATCAGGACTTCTTTTTCTAAAGCAGCATTAATGTGTGCTGCTGTTACACTACCATACTTAACCATATTTGTGGTAAGCTCCTGTAACACCCGGAAGAGCTGATATGCAACAGAGGGCTGCAACTGTATATTTTGATTTGACGTTACCGTAAAACTTATACCCGACTTACTACCTATACCCTCAAGATAGCCTTTTAAGGCAGGTACTAAACCTTCTGTTTCCAGCAGGGGCGGCATAAGGTTGTGCGATACAGCCCTTGTATTTTGCAGGGCGTTGTCTATACCTTCCTTAATTTCATCAAATATCTCTTTGTTTTCGGACTCTTTTTTTGCCAGTATGCTAAGGTAATTTCTTATGGCGCTTAAATCGCCTGAAACGCCATCGTGAAGATCGGCCGCAATACGGGCACGCTCGTTTTTTTCACTCTCAAGGCTCACCTTCAGCATGTTTTGGGCTTCCTTTCTTTTCATCCTGAAAAAATGCCGCTGGTAGGTTACCACAATAAACAATAGCCCAAACGCCAGAAATAACATTATAGCCGTACCAATATAAAATAATGATACCACTTCATCTGCATTGCCCTCCATAATAAGTAAAAAGCTTGTTCTGTTAAAAACCCAAAAATACAAACAATAATTGATGTATTGTAAATTTAAGGCTATGCCTTTTTTTCCGTGGCTTTCCAAACCCCTACAACCATCATAATACGCATGAAAATAGCTCCAAATAAATAAATTAACCAATAGGTTTCAGGAAGGCCCGTTAAAATCGTTATCTGATACCTCAAAAGTGAAATAAATAATCCACCTGCAAAATAAATTATCAAACCACTTAAAAAATAGAACAAAGGAGTCTTCCATAAGGAAAAAACAGTTTCTTTTTCAAATAATTTTTTAAACCATAAAAAGCAAGAAGCAAAAACAAAAACTGATATCGGTACAGCAAGATAACCATCCATTTTATTACCATT
>CAMPIZ010000054.1 GCA_946886675.1 uncultured Flavobacterium sp. | reverse complement strand
GTTATTAGCTTCTTCTTTTACTGTAAGCTTTACAGCTGGCAGTGGATTGTCTATAAAAAAAGTAGCCTGCTGTATTTCCTGATGTACCTTTTCCTGTACATTCTGCTCAACAAGAAGAGTTTCTTCGGTTACTTTTTTGTCATAATATAATTTAAAGCCTGCGCTTCCGGCAAACAATGCCACAATAAATACGGCAGCATATTTAAGGTAGGAATAATTTTTCCTACGCTCAGGGGTAAACACTACCGGAACCTGTTCTTCCAGTTCCTCTACCTGTGCCTTAAGCTCTTCGCGCTTAACGGCAGGCGATGTAAAACTGCCAAGTCCGAAAGCGTCGGTAAGGTAATTTACAGGAGTAGTCGGATAGAAAACAATACTTTTTTCGCTGTTGTAAGCAAGGTCGCCTATGTTTTTAAGAATAAGTTTTTCACCACCCTGAAGCTCACTTAGCCAAAGGGTTACAACGTTCTCTATATTGCTTACGGCCTCACCATAAGAAATTTTTTCCTGTAAAGCGATGTGATTGGCTAAAAGCCCGTCATTATTCTTTAAATTCGCATTAAAAGAAATTTGCTTTTTAGGGGGATAGAAGGTATGTGTATCGGCATCAAGGCTGGCCGGTTTGGTTTCTGTTAAGAACGCACCAAAGCCCGGAACGATAACGCACTGGTAACGATACAACAACGCTGATATATGTTTTTCTATCATCATAGAAACAAAATTAACCATTCGACAGTAATTGGAAAATTTTATTCACAATTTTTATTAACAATTGTTGCAGTGGTATATTTTCTCAACATTTAGATTTCATAATGACTGATAATGAATTGTTTAGTACACTTGCCTTGCTTAAGGTGGAAGGTGTGGGAGATATTGTAGCAAAAAAGCTTATAAATCATCTGGGCAGTGCGGAAAATGTTTTTAATGCCAAAAGGCATCAGCTTCTTTCTATAGAAGGTGTAGGCGATGTATTGTACAACAGCCTTAGGAATAAAGAAGTATTTAAGCTGGCCGAAGCTGAAATGACATTTATAAAGGATAACGGCATTAAAACATCTTTTTATAAGGAGAAAGAATATCCCGACAGGCTTAAGCATTGTATAGACGGTCCTGTTATTCTTTTCAGATCTGGCACTATTAATCTTGAAGGGAAAAAGACACTTAGTATTGTAGGCACAAGGCAAATGACATCATACGGGGCTGATTTTTGCCGCAAGCTGATAGAAGACATTGCTCCGCTGGATCCTGTAATAATAAGCGGATTTGCTTATGGGGTAGATATCCATGCACATACAATAGCTATGGAGCAGGGGCTGCAAACCATAGGCGTTGTTGCACATGGATTGAATCAGGTATATCCTAAAGTGCACAAAAAGTATGTAGCAAAGATGGAAGAGAATGGAGGGTTTTTTACAGAATTCTGGAGTACCTCTAACCCTGATAAAGAAAACTTTGTAAAACGTAACAGGATAGTGGCAGGGCTTGCTGAGGCTACAGTAATTATAGAAAGTGCCGATAAGGGAGGTTCACTAATTACCGCTAATGTGGCTAACGATTATAACCGTGACGTTTTTGCTGTACCGGGGCGTGTAACCGATAAATACAGCATGGGCTGCAACAATCTTATTAAAAGCCAGAGGGCACATTTACTTACTAATGCTGCCGACTTACTGTATATACTAAACTGGCAGCCTGAAGAAGCAAAACATAAGGCTGTACAAAAACAGCTTTTTATAACCCTGGATAATGACGAGCAAAAAGTATATGACTTTTTACAGAAAAATGGCAAGGAGCTTATGGATATTATAGCAATGGAATGCGGTATGCCGGTATTTAAACTCTCATCACTATTACTTACTATGGAACTTAAGGGAGTAATAAGGCCTTTGCCGGGAAAATTGTTTGAAGCAATTTGATAGGTATTCAGTAGGCAGTCACACAAAGCTTTGACTGCCTACTGTAAATTATTAATTATACCCTAACTTCTCTCTTACTCTGTTTAGCACTCCGTTTGCTACGGCAGCAGCTTTGTCAGCTCCGGTTTTAAGCAAAGCTTCCATTTCTTCAGGGTTATTCATGTAGTAAGTGTATTTTTCCCTTTCGGTTTTAAATTTTTCTACTATCAGTTCAAACAAAGCCTGTTTTGCATGGCCATAGCCATAACCTCCGGCCAGATAATTAGCCCTCATTTGTGTTACCTGTTCCGGTGGTGCAAGCAATTTATATATAGCAAATACATTACAGGTATCAGGATCTTTAGGTTCTTCCAGCGGTGTGCTGTCGGTTTCTATAGACATAACCTGTTTTCTAAGTGGTTTATCTTCAAGGAAAATATTTATAATATTATTACGCGATTTGCTCATCTTCTCACCATCTATACCAGGGATAATTTTAGTTTCCTCGCTGGTAATAGCCTCAGGCAGTACAAAAGTGTCGCCCATCTGGTGGTTAAATCTTGAAGCTACATCGCGTGTTATTTCTATGTGCTGCAACTGGTCTTTTCCTACAGGTACAAACTCGGCATCATACAATAATATATCGGCAGCCATAAGCATAGGGTAAGTAAACAGTCCGGCATTTACATCGGCCAGCCTGTCGGCTTTATCCTTAAAGGAGTGTGCCAATGTTAATCGCTGAAAAGGGAAAAAACAGCTTAGGTACCATGAAAGTTCTGCCGTTTGAGGCACATCGCTCTGGCGGTAAAAAACCACTTTGTTAATGTCAAGTCCGCATGCCAGCCAGGTAGCCGCTACGCTGTTGGTGTTTTCACGCAGGGTTTTGCCATCTTTTATCTGTGTAATCGAGTGAAGGTCGGCTATGAATAAAAACGATTCATTTTCCGGCTTGTTTGCCATTTCTATGGCGGGTATAATGGCGCCCAAAAGGTTGCCTAAGTGAGGGGTACCCGTACTTTGGATACCGGTTAATATCTTTGCCATTGTATGCTTTTCAGATTTTACACAAAGGTAAAAGGTTTTACGGAAAAATAGGGATTGAATTCTTACATTTGGGACAATGAAAATACTAAAAGGAGCTTTTTGGATTGTATGGCGAATATGGTTTTACGTCCTTATGGGGGTGCCTATTATTATAATGTCCCCGGTTCTTATCTTAACCATCCTTTCTGAAAAAACCTATCCGCAGTTTTTTATACTGGCGAGATTTTGGGCAAAAGTTATCCTTTTTGGCATGGGCTTTTATTACCGTATTGAGCGAGAACAAAAACTGGAAAAAGGGAAAAGTTATATGCTGGTAGCAAACCATACCTCTATGACAGACATTATGCTGATGCTGGCGGTATCTAAAAATCCTTTTGTATTTGTAGGCAAAAAGGAGCTGGTAAAAATACCTGTTTTTGGTTTTTTCTATAAGCGTACCTGCATACTGGTTGACAGGGAGAGTTCCAAGAGCCGTTTTGAGGTTTTTAAAAGGGCTCAGGCAAGGCTTAACCAGGGACTTAGTATTTGTATTTTTCCTGAAGGAGGTGTGCCCGAAGATGAGAATATAATTCTGGATGAATTTAAAGACGGGGCATTCCGTCTCGCTATAGAACATCAAATACCTGTAGTGCCCATGACATTTCCGGATAACAAAAAACGCTTTTCATTTCGTTTCTTCAGTGGCAGCCCGGGACTAATGCGGGCCTATGTACACCGTTTTATCGAAACATCTGGGCTTACACTTGATGATAAAAAGGATCTGAAAGACAGGGTAAGGCAGGTTATTTATCATCAGTTGCTGCGCTATGCCAACTCTAAAGCTTAACACTTTGCTTCAAAGTTTTTTTGGCTAAAAATGCGTATCTTTACACCCTGTTTTAATAACTTTTAAAGATTAAATTTTATGTATCCAGAAGAATTAGTAAAGCCTATGCGTGCTGAGCTTTCAGAAGCAGGCTTTGAAGAACTATATACAGCCGATGCGGTAAAGAATGCAATTTCTAAAGAAGGTACTACGCTTGTGGTTGTAAACTCAGTTTGCGGATGTGCTGCCAGAAACGCAAGGCCGGGCGCAAGAATGAGCCTTGACAATGCTAAAACTCCGGGCAGCCTTATAACTGTTTTTGCAGGTGTAGATAAAGAAGCTGTAGATGCAGCAAGGGAGTTAATGTTCCCTTTCCCGCCATCATCACCAAGCATGGCATTATTTAAAAATGGCGAGCTTGTACACATGCTTGAGCGCCACCATATTGAAGGCCGCCCTGCCGAAATGATTGCAGAAAACCTTAAAGATGCATACGACGAGTATTGTTAATTAACGACTCCTTTTAAATTATAAGCCACGCCATTCGCGTGGCTTCTTTATTTTATAGTATGCAGGCATATTAAATCATTTTATTATTAGGCAAAAACACAGTACTTTTACGCGAATTTTTGAAAGCTATAAATGCAAAAGATATTATCATACCCGCTATCAGCAGTTTATTATCTGGTTTTTTTAATATGGCTGCTTATATTTCATCCTATACAGTGGATTTGTCTTAATGTATTTGGCTACCATGCACACAAAAAAAGTGTGGATATATTAAATGGATTTTTAGTAAGGACAACCCATATACTGGGAACAACCTATAAATTTGAAGGGATTGAAAGAGTGCCTGAAGGTGTTCCGCTTATCATCGTGTCAAACCACCAGAGTATGTATGATATTCCGCCAATTATTTGGTTTATGAGGAAGTTTCACCCAAAATTCATAAGTAAAAAAGAACTGGGTAAAGGCATACCAAGTGTGTCTTATAATTTAAGGCACGGCGGATCTGTCCTTATAGACAGGAGAGACCCAAAGCAGGCCCTGCCCGCCATAAAACAGATTGCCACTTACATCGAAAAGAATACACGCTCGGCAGTAATTTTTCCTGAAGGCACCCGCAGTAAAACGGGAGCACCTAAAAAGTTTTCCGAAAACGGGCTTAAAATACTTTGTAAATTCGCCCCTTCTGCTTATATTGTACCTATAAGCATTAATAATTCGTGGAAAATGGTCCGTTTCGGGCAATATCCGCTTGGATTGGGGAACCGCTTAACTTTTACAATTCAGGAACCTTTTGCCATAAAAAATATTCCTTTTGAAGAAGTGATGGAGAGAACAGAAAAAGCAGTAGTACAAGGAATAAAAAATTAATTATTATGTCTATAAAAAATGTCCGGTTAGAAGTAATGCAGTTCCTGGAAAAGAACATCGATTCTTTTGTGGAGGAGTACCTTATACCGGTAGAAAAAATATGGCAGCCGTCTGACCTGCTGCCGGACTCCCAGAACGAAAATTTTTATGAGGAGCTAAAGGAACTTCGTGAAATAGCGAAAGACCTTCCGTATGATTTTTGGGTAGTGCTTGTAGGCGATACAATTACAGAGGAGGCACTGCCTTCATATGAGTCATGGCTTATGGATGTTGAAGGCATTGAGCAGGTGGAAGAAGGTCCCGGCAACGGATGGAGCAAATGGGTAAGGAACTGGACAGGTGAAGAAAACCGTCACGGAGACCTGCTTAATAAGTACCTTTACCTGAGCGGAAGGGTAAATATGCGTGAGGTAGAAATGACCACACAGCATCTTCTTAATGATGGCTTTGATTTGGGAACCGACAGGGATCCTTACAAGAACTTTGTATATACCAGTTTTCAGGAACTGGCTACTTATATTTCGCACAACCGCGTATCGCAGATTGCTAAAAAGTTTGGGGATAAAAAGCTTTCTAAAATGTGTAAGCTTATTGCAGGCGATGAAATGCGCCACCACCATGCCTACAGCGAATTTGTAAACAGGATATTTCAGGTTGACCCAAGCGAAATGATGCTGGCTTTCCAGTACATGATGAAGCAGAAGATAGTTATGCCCGCGCATTTTTTAAGGGAATCGGGCCAGAAAATAGGAGAAGCTTTTGAACAGTTTTCTGATTCGGCACAGCGTATAGGGGTTTATACCGCTCAGGATTATGTGGAAATACTGCGCAAGCTGATAGAAAAATGGCAGATAGATAAAATAAACGGCCTTACGGCAGAAGCTGAAAAGGCAAGGGATTTCCTGATGAAGCTGCCAGACAGGATGGCAAGGATATCTGAAAGGATAGTAATACCGGAAGAACCGCATATATTTAAATGGGTTCAGCCGGCATTGGTTAAATAAAATCAGAAGCTGCCTCAAGGCAGCTTTTTTTTGTGCTTACATGTAATTTAAATGATGGATAACCTTATAGAGAGAACAATAACCTTTGTAAAACAGCAACTGCAGGACGCTGAAGGAGGCCATGACTGGTTTCATATAGAGCGGGTATATAACAATGCCCTGCTTATAGCAAAAGATGAAGAGTGCAACCTTACTGTTGTACAGCTTGGTGCATTACTGCATGATATTGCAGACAGCAAGTTTCATAATGGTGATGAAACAATAGGCCCTGCAAGAGCATGGGAGTTTCTGCAAAGTCAAAATGTACCGGAAGAAACGATTATCCATGTGGTAAACATTATTGAGAACATTTCTTTTAAAGGCGGGAATTTTGAAAAGAAATTCAGCTCAAAAGAGCTGGATATTGTTCAGGATGCCGACAGGCTGGACGCCCTTGGCGCTATAGGTATTGCACGTGCTTTTAATTACGGAGGTTTTAAAAACAGAGCTTTGTATAACCCTTCTATCGCTCCAAACCTTAACATGAGCATAGAGGAATATAAGGCCAGTACAGCGCCTACGGTAAATCACTTTTATGAAAAACTCCTGTTGCTTAAAGACAAGATGAATACCAAAACAGGCAGGCGGCTGGCCGTAGAGCGCCATAACTTTATGGAAAACTATCTGTCGCAGTTTTATGCCGAGTGGAAAGGGGAAAAATAACCCTTTACCATATCGAGTATAGTGCCATATACCGGTTTCTTATATACCGCGGCTACAAGCCAGCCAATAAAACTCAGCACAAAAATATCTGCATTGCTGTGTGATGAACTTATTATTAAATTATCCAATTGTTTTCTATAAGTTTTGCTGGCAGCATTTTCCGGCGCTATAATATATTTTTCTACAAGATGAAGATAATCCAGCACTCTTTCCTCTTTTACATTGGTTAAATATTTTTTATAACGGCGCTTAAAACTTTTAATTCTGGACAGGGCCAGCTCCGTGTTTTCAAGTTGGGCATGCAGTAATATTTCTACAAGGCTGCGCTTTATGCCCCATTCCATACCCATTTTCTTTTCATACCAACTATCGGTATGCGAAAAGCTTCGCATAAGCTTTGCTGCTTCCCGCGTATCATTATGCTGTATCCGGAATACTATAGCAAAGAGTAAAAGATCATGTTTGTCGGCAGGATCATATTTTTCAGATTCAGCTAGTGCTTTCCTAATAGTTCCTTCAGCCAGACCCGGTGCGCCACTGTAATTTTCATTAAGGGATTTGAGCAGTAAATACTTTGCTGCAAAACGGCTGTAATATTTTTTGTTCTGTTTCTGCATCTGGGCAGCCATCCTGTCAAGATATTCTGTACACTGGTCAAAACGCTTGTTGCGAAAATGGATGTTTGCTATAAAATACAGTATGTAAATATGATAGTACAAATGCTTTTCGGTAAGCTCTTCGCGAACACTTATAAACTTGTAGCCTTGTTTTGCGAATGGCTCTATAAGGCTGTAGTCACTATTTATGGAAGCATACTCATTTGCTATAAAAAGCATTTGATACAACGATTTAAAAGTGAGCACATCTTTTAAGGAAATACCAAATTTTATAAGTGTATCGGTAATCAGTTGCTGTATGTCGGTGATTTTACCATTATGATATATGTCTGCCAGTTCCTTCCGCATAACGGCATAAGCAAGGTTAAGCTGCTCTTCATTATAAAGCTTATTTCTGTTTGCCGAGCTTTTGCTTATGGCAGTTTCAAGATCAAAGTCTTTATCAAAATGGGCATACTGTAGTTGTGTCTGGTAAATATCATTAAGCAGGGCAAAATACTCGAGCTTTACAGCCTTTGCCTCTGCTTTTGCAAGACATTTAAAAGCTTCTTTATAAAGCTTGTGTTCAAATAATACTTTACTAACCATAAGGAGCCTCATTATTTCATGCTCTTCGCCGGTATTATTTTCAAAACTCCGGTTTGCCATAAACTCTATAAGGCTGCTGTAAAGCCGTTTTCTAAGGGCATGGTAGGCTGCATTATTTTTGGTTCCATAAAGTTTTTCATTCAGTTTTATATCGTCAGTTTTCAGCATTTTCAATAGCGTAGTATTTAGTGTATCCTTACGCTTGTTTTTAGAATTCAAATATTTAGAAAATGCAGATAAATCTTCTGATGACATGATGTTTAAGATATCAGTAATTGCGTTCATAGATATATACTGTATAGATTATAAATATATAAAATGTTGTAAAATATATCGTCAGTTTTTAGCTCATTTTGGTTTTTGTAGTTAATGGGTTTGTTGCAGTTTTGCCTCATAAATCAAAAAACCAAAAATTATGGATTCGCTAAAAACAAACGAAGTAAATGATACGCAGGAGAGGTGCAGGAGGACTACACCTGCTGCATCTAAACCGAGTAATGCTTTTGTTGGGGCCTCATGGTGCGCCCTGCTTATAGGCATGGGTGCTTTTTGCATAGGCCTTATAAATGCTGATATGGTATTAAACGAAAAAGGATATTATTTTACCATATTACTGTTTGGGCTTTTCTCTGTTGTATCGGTACAAAAAAGCGTGCGGGACAGGCTTGAAGGTATACCGGTAACCGACATATATTATGGGATAAGCTGGTTTACCACTTTTACATCGCTGCTATTGTTAATAATAGGTTTGTGGCATGCCGATCTTGAACTGAGCGAGAAAGGTTTTTACGCAATGTCGTTTGCATTAAGTCTTTTTGCAGCGATAGCCGTTCAAAAAAACACACGTGACTTAAAATTATTTGAAAAAGAAAATCCAAACGCTTAGCGGATGCCCTTCCCCGTGGCAGTTTTCCACACCGTACTGCTGCGGGGATTTTTTAATAATCTAATTAATATTTATTATGAAC
>CAMPIZ010000053.1 GCA_946886675.1 uncultured Flavobacterium sp. | reverse complement strand
GTCGTAATTTAGGGTGTTTTTTGTTAACAATTGTTTAATATATATTAGCAGCTTAACACTCCAATATGAACAACGCAAAGGAATTTTTTATACCTGAAAATGACGAACTGAGGCTTAAAAAGCTGTATGAGTATCAGATACTGGATACACATCCGGAAGATACTTTTGATAAGATAGCCCAGCTCGCTGCAAAGATTATGAAAACTCCTTATGCATTTGTGACTTTTGTAGATGAAGACCGTATTTTCCTGAAAGCAAACATAGGCCCTTTTGAAGGCAATATAGTATCCCGCGATAAAGGCTTGTGTTCCCTGGCTATTTTAGAAAGCGAATGCACTGTAATTAACGATACTTTTGATTTTGAATGCCGGGAAGAAAATCTTATGATCTATAAAAAGTATGGTATCCGGTTTTATGCGGCAGCTCCGTTAAGGAGTCCCGAGGGTTTTCATCTTGGTACCGTTTGCGTAGCAGATAACAAACCCCGGTACCGAAAAACCAGCAGGAAAAAGCAGGAAATGCTAAAAAATCTGGCTGATATTGTTGTTAATAAGCTGGAAAGCCGCCTGCGTTATAAAAACCTACTTAAAGCTCAAAACGAGCTTATGAATATTACACTACACGAAATAAAAAATCCGCTTGCATCTATAAATCTTGCTAACGATGTGCTTAAAAAAGATCCGGAACGTATAGAGGCAATGTGCAGCATGATTAAGCAAAGTGTAGCCCGAATACAGTCTAAACTTGCAGATTTGCTTACCCATAGCGAGCAGGAAGAAGCTCAGCAAAAACTATGTATAGAAGAAACCAACCTAAAAGAGATTTTTGATTCATTGTTGGAAAGTTTCTATCTTCAGGCTAACAGAAAAAGACAGGTAATAAACCTTGATTACAGTAATAATATACCTCCGGTATTTATAGACCGTAAAAAAATATCTGATGTTTTTTACAACCTGCTCAGTAATGCTCTTAAATATTCGTATTACGACTCCCAGATTGATATTGTGGTAAACCGCGGATTAAATACTGTGGAAATCGAATTTCGCGACAAAGGACAGGGCCTTGATGGTGATGATGTGCAAAAACTCTTTATGAAGTTTGCCAAGTTAAGCGCTAAACCAACAGGTAAGGAAACCTCAAACGGATTGGGACTATCTATTTGCAAGTCTCTTGTAGAAATGCACCATGGCAGGATATATGCAAAAAGTGCAGGGAAAAACCAGGGAAGCTCTTTTTTTGTTTCCTTACCACTTATATATGAAGTAGAAAAAGAACCACTGCTGTAATGGTTTATACTTTGTTACCGTTTTCGTTATAACATTGTGTTTTAAGTATTTATTTGTACGAAAAATGCAGTACCTTCGGTAAGGATTTGGAATTAACCCCATTTATTCCTATCCTTAATATATGATATACACTAAACCAACATCCATAATACCTTCTAATGATACTGTTAGGCTCGAAAAGCTTTACGAGTATAAAATACTGGATACCCATAGCGAGGATACTTTTGATAAGATAGCCCTGCTGGCCGCCCAGATTTTTAATACTACGAGCGCTTTTATCTCTTTTGTGGATCAGGACAGGGTGTTTTTCAAATCTAATCTAAGCCTGCTTAAACAAAGTCAGGTAGACAGAAAAGATAGTCTTTGCTCCTTGGCTATACTTAATGAAAACACTACAGTATTTGCAGACACACATACTTATCCGGACTTAATGAAAAGTCCGTACGTGGCAGCAGAAGATGGCATACGCTTTTATGCGGCAGCCCCGCTTAAAACTCCTGAAGGCTTTATTATAGGCACTGTATGTGTAATAGACTCGCAGCCCAGAGAAGTTAACGACTCCCAACTGGATATGCTTAATACGCTTTCAAAAATTGTAATAAACAAGCTTGAAAGCAGGTTGCGCTACCGTAAAAGCATTGAATCGCAAATCGATTTAATGAATATAGCATTGCACGAAATAAAAAATCCATTAGCCTCTATAAGCCTTGCTAATGATATATTAAGAAAAGACAGCTCTAAGCTTGAAAGGATGACCGGCATGATAAAATCATGTGTAAACCGCATCCAGTCTAAGCTGACAGATTTATTAAAGCAGTCTGAAGAAGAAGAAACCAGGATGATTCTTTCTATTGAAAGAGTAGACCTAAATGAAATCTTAAATAAAATACTTACCAACTTTGAACTACAGGCAACTAAAAAAAGCCAGACCATTACACTGGAACACGACACTACCCTGCCTGAAATTGAAGCTGATAAAGTAAAAATATCTGATGTACTGCATAACCTTGTAAGTAACGCTTTAAAATATTCATATCCGGGCACTACTGTAAGAATTATTGCTAAGAAAGAAGACGGGTGCATTAAAATTGAAGTACAGGACGAGGGCCAGGGGCTTGATAAAGATGATGTAGGCAAACTATTTACCAAATTTGCAAAACTAAGCGCAAAGCCTACAGGAAAAGAAACCTCAAACGGGCTTGGCCTTTCTATAACCAAATCGTTTGTAGAGCTGCATAACGGTACTATAGAGGCAAGAAGTGAAGGGAAGAATAAAGGCACTTCGTTTATAGTTACCCTACCATTAAGATATGAAAAAGAAGAACTGCAGGAGGATTTTGGATAGAGAATCCTGCATTTTAAATCAATATATCCTAAATAAAAAAACCTGTGGTTTGGTGATTCCCACAGGTTTTGTTTTTTTTATAATTTTGTGTTTATTTTAAAACAGGGACATTACTCCTGTAACAATATAATATATTATAGCCGCTATAACGGCAGATACAGGTATAGTAAGTATCCATGCCCATAGCAGGCTTATGGTTACTCCCCAGCGAACTGCAGATACCCTTTTTGTAATACCCACTCCAATAATAGAACCTGTAATGGTATGTGTAGTAGATACCGGAATACCAAAATGCTCCGTAGTATAAAGTGTTATGGCTCCTGCAGTTTCTGCAGCTACACCTTCCAGCGATGTTACCTTGGTGATTTTAGATCCCATGGTTTTTACAATTTTCCATCCGCCGCTCATGGTACCCAAACCTATCATAATAAAACTCGCAAGCGGCACCCAGCTCCAATGGTCTACAAAATAGCTGAATTTGTTTTCCGCAGCAAGATAAGCTAGGTCCTTTTCTATATTAACCTGGTAATATATAACTGCAGCGCCTATAATACCCATAACCTTTTGAGCATCATTTGCACCATGCCCTAAACTAAATAATGCAGATGACACCAACTGAAGCCTCCTGAACCATTTATCTGCTTTAGTTGGGTTTGCCTTACGGCAGATATTGAGTATTAGGATAGTGAGAAAATATGCCACGATCATACCTATAAGCGGTGCCATAAAAATAAAAAGTATGATTGGTATAACTTTAGCATAGTTAACCACAGTACTTAAATCGGCTCCATTTACTGTAAATGCATGTGCCAGTGCAGCGCCCATAAAACCACCTATAAGAGTATGTGATGATGATGATGGTATACCAAGCTTCCAGGTAAGAAGGTTCCAGGTAATGGCTGCAATAAGCCCTGCAAAAATAACTTCGAGTGTAATAAAGTCTTCACTAACGGTTTTAGCGATGGTATTACCTATCCTGAACTCCCCTATCCAGTACTTTGAGATAAAGTATGCCATGAAGTTAAAGAAAGCTGCCCAGAGTACCGCCTGGAACGGTGTAAGTACTTTTGTGGCAACTATAGTGGCTATGGAGTTTGCCGCATCATGAAAACCATTGATGTAATCAAATATTAATGCTAAGATTATAATAACTATAAGCAGCGTATACATAGTAAATTGATTTGGGGTTGTGGTTGTTTTATGAATGTTTTACAGCGATAGACTCTAAAACGTTCGCTACCCCTTTACATTTGTCTGCAGCCGACTCAAGTGCCGCAAGCACCTCTTTATACTTAATTACATTAATAGCATCTGTCTCGTTCTCAAAAATATCGGCCACGGCCTTATCAAAAACACTATCAGACTTGTTTTCCAGTTTATTAATCTTCTTGCAGGCATCTGCTATGCCTTTAAGGTTATTCATATCTTTAAGGTCTACAATTGCTCCCTGTATCAGCAGGCATGCTTCCAGATTAATTTCAGTCATCTTACGAATAGACTTGGTAATTTTTTCCACCTGATAAAGTCTCATTCTGCTGGCTGCACCATACATATAATCAGACACATCGTCAATGGCGGTAATAAGTGAGTGGATATCTTCCCTGTCAAAAGGAGTAATAAAGTTTTTGCTAAGCTCCAGGTTTGTTTTGTGGGCAATACTTTCTATTATGCCTTCTAACTCCTCAACTTTGTTAAAAAGCTCATCTCTTTTACCTTTTGGTGCATTAACTGCCTCATGCAGTGCTTCAGCTAAAAGTACTAGATTTTGTGTAGCCTGCTCAAAAAGCGGGAAAAATTTCTTATCCTTCGGAACAAGAAACTGGAAGATACTGTTTATAGACATGAATAAAATTTTGTGGCAAATGTACCTATCTAATGTTAAGAAATGGTTAAGTTACAATGAACCAAGTGTTATTAAAGCTAATAAAATGATTACGATAGATTTTATAGATTTTTAAAAATCAGAAATTTAAAATATAAGCAGGTAAAACTAAAACGCTGAGTATTAAATAAAAAAGAGCTAACTTGAAATTTAAACTTAAAATATCTATTTATTAACAATAACTTAAAACTAGCCGTTCTTTGTTAAGAATTTGAGATGCCTACTTTTGCAACGTTTTTAAAAACTACCCCATCATGAAAATGAAATACAGGAAGAAGTCTATTCCTCCGTTAAGCTTAATTGAAAGATTTTCAAACGAAAAAATCTTCCTAACAATTATTTTCTGCATCTTTATTTTAAGTGCTGCTTTTTACGGTCAGCCGCAAATAGCAATGTGGATAGGCTTTTTTACTGCTGCCTATGCAACCGTTTCTAACGACAGTATACAGTCTCTGGGAACATTTATAGAAAGTAACAAACATAGAAAATGGTATGTGCTCTGGCTTTATATAGGTGCAATTTTCCTGGTCACTATAGCAATAAGCTGGTTCGCATTAGATGGCGATGTTACCTACGGCAGGCTTATAGATGAAAATAACGTAAGTAAATATCCCCACCCTCAGGAGTTCTCTTTCTTTATGCTTATGGCGCCACTGGTGCTGCTTATACTTACAAGGCTAAGGATGCCGGTATCTACCACTTTCCTTATGCTGAGTGTATTTACAGCAAGCTCAAGTGGTATTACTTCTATGGTTACTAAGAGTGTTTCCGGTTACTTAATTGCTTTTGTAACATCTGTACTAATATGGTATTTTGGGTATAACTACATCAGAAAAAAATTCAAAGGCCGTAAAGTACATCCATCATGGATGGTAGCCCAATGGATTGTAAGCGGTGTGCTTTGGTCGGTTTGGGTAATGCAGGACGGTGCAAACGTTGCGGTATTCCTTCCAAGAAGGCTTGATGCGGTACAGTTTATTGTTTTTGGGCTTGTAATTTTCCTGGGGCTTGGGCTTTTGTTTTACCTGCGAGGCGACAGGATACAAAAAGTTGTTAGCGAAAAATCGAGAGTTTCAGATGTAAGGGCTGCAACACTTATCGATCTGTCTTATGCATTAATCCTTATTTACAAACTATTCATCAGTACTGTACCTATGAGTACAACCTGGGTTTTTCTTGGACTTATAGGAGGCCGTGAAATTGCCATAAACCTTGCAAGGGTTAAAAAAGGTAAAAAACATAAAAACAAAGCCCTTAAAATGATTGCAAAAGATTTTAGTTTTGCAGCAATAGGCCTTATAATATCAGTAATACTGGCTTCTACAGTAAACGAAGCTATCAAAAATGATTTGATGAACTTTTTCGGGATATAATTTCCCGCATGCTAATACAATTATAAAGGAACAGACTCACCTCTGTTCCTTTTTTGTTTTATATTTTAGGCATAAAACACTGTGTTTAGTTACTATTATCAAACGTTTTCGTATTTTAGCACCTCTTAAAATACAACTATCACAAAAAATCTGTTATACCTATGGATATCAACTTCAATAAAAATGAAGACCATAATAAACTGCTGCTTTCTGAACTGAAGCAGAAACTAGCAAAAGTAAAACTTGGCGGCGGCGAAAAAAGAATAGCAAAACTACATAATGAAGGTAAAATGACAGCCCGTGAGCGTATAGATTACCTTCTTGATAAAGATAGTAAAAGCATAGAAATTGGCGCTTTTGCAGGAGAAGGTATGTATGCCGAACACGGCGGATGCCCTTCTGGAGGTGTTGTAGTAAAAATAGGCTATGTAAGCGGTAAGCAATGTATTGTGGTAGCTAATGATGCAACTGTGAAAGCAGGGGCATGGTTTCCTATTACCGGGAAAAAGAACCTGCGGGCACAGGAAATTGCCATGGAAAACAAGCTTCCTATAATTTATCTTGTAGACAGTGCCGGTGTTTACCTGCCTATGCAGGATGAGATATTTCCGGACAAGGAGCACTTCGGGCGCATTTTCCGTAACAATGCTATTATGAGCAGTATGGGCATTACACAAATAGCGGCCGTTATGGGCAGTTGTGTTGCCGGTGGTGCTTATCTCCCAATAATGAGCGACGAGGCCCTTATAGTAGATAAAACAGGCAGTATATTTCTTGCGGGAAGCTATCTTGTTAAGGCCGCTATTGGCGAAAGCATAGATAACGAAACACTTGGCGGGGCAACAACCCACTGCGAAATTTCAGGTGTTACCGATTACAAAGCCAAGGATGATAAAGACGCCCTTGACACCATAAAAAACATAGTAGACAAAATAGGTGATTTTGATAAAGCCGGATACAGCCGTACCAAGCCGGAAAAGCCTGCCCTGAACCCTGAAGAAATTTATGGTTACCTGCCTAAACTGCGTACAGAGCAGTATGACATGATGGAGATTATAAAAAGGCTTACAGACAACAGCGAATTTGAAGAATATAAGGCCGGTTACGGCCAAACCATTATAACCGGCTATGCCCGCATAGATGGATGGGCTGTAGGTATTGTGGCTAATCAGCGTAAAGTGCTTAAATCTAAAAAAGGCGAAATGCAGTTTGGCGGTGTTATTTATTCTGACAGTGCCGATAAGGCAACCCGCTTTATTGCAAACTGTAACCAAAAGAAAATTCCGCTGGTATTCCTTCAGGATGTTACAGGCTTTATGGTTGGGTCAAAATCAGAGCATGGCGGTATTATAAAAGATGGTGCCAAAATGGTAAATGCGGTAAGCAACTCTGTTGTACCTAAGTTTACTGTGGTAGTAGGCAACTCCTATGGTGCAGGTAACTATGCCATGTGTGGCAAGGCTTATGACCCAAGGCTTATTTTTGCATGGCCAAGCGCAGAGCTTGCCGTTATGGGCGGTACTCAGGCTGCAAAGGTGCTTATGCAAATTGAGGCTTCGTCACTCAAGGCACGTGGTGAGGAAATTACCCCGGAAAAAGAGGAAGAGCTTTTTAATAAAATAAAAGCAAGGTATGATGCGCAGGTATCACCATATTATGCTGCTTCAAGGCTTTGGACAGATGCCATAATAGATCCGCTTGATACCCGAAAATGGATAAGCATGGGGATTGAAGCGGCAAATCATGCCCCAATAGAAAAGCCTTTTAACCTTGGCGTGATACAGGTTTAATTTTTATATTTACCTGAAACGAAAAAACTACTTTATGAAAAAATCGGTTTTAAAAATATTGTTATGCTGCCTTACTTTTATTCCGGCTGTGGCACAACATGGTAAAATACAGGTGTTTGAAAATTTCCCATCCAGAAATGTGGGTACAAGGCAAATAGAAGTATGGCTGCCTGAGGGGTATGAGGATAACCTGGGACAGAAATATGCCGTATTATATATGCAGGACGGGCAAAATGTTTTTAATCCTGAAACAGCTACAGGAGGCATTACCTGGGAAGCTGCCAGAACAGCACAGGACCTTATAAACCAGGGACAAATAGAGCCAATAATCATTGTAGCCGTATCAAATACTCCCAACAGGTCTTTTGAATATTTTCCTGAAAAAGCTGCCGAATATCTTACCGATGCCGATAAAGAACAAATCTATAAAACCGTAGAGGCATTAGGAGGTAAAAAAGCTGAATTTACAGGCGATGAATATGCAAATTTTATGGCAGAAGAGCTTAAGCCTTTTATGGATGAAAAATTCAGGACAAAACCGGAGGCAGAAAATACTGCTTTGTGTGGTAGCTCTATGGGCGGGCTTATCTCCATGTATACTTTATTTGAATACCCCAAGTTTTTCGGAAAGGCTGCCTGTGTTTCCACACACTGGCCTGTACTTATGGATAACAGTAACATGAATCCTTCGGACGCTATACGCAAGTATATGGAAAATAATATTCCTGATCCTGAAAACCACAGGCTATACTTTGACTATGGTACAGTGGGGCTGGATGCATATTATGAAGTACATCAGAAAATGGTTGATAATTTGCTTACACATAAAGGCTATGTAATGGGAGAGAACCTAATGTCTGAAAGAATTGAAGACGGAGAGCATAATGAAAAATCATGGCAGCAAAGGTTTGGCAATGTGCTAACGTTTCTGTTCAAAAAGAAATAACAATAATTTAAAAGCCCGGAAATATTTTCCGGGCTTTCTTTTTTAATTTGCTTTCGCTAATTTTATCGTAATCACCAAAATAAGCCCCCTCATGAAATTAACGGAGACAGAACTTCAGGAACTCGCCATTCAGCTAAGCCACCCCAAGGGAGAGACAGGCATCCAGATTGGTGAAATGATGAATTTTACCAATGAGCACCTGATTAAAAAAACTATAGACCTTCTGGCAGTTACTGATAATACCCGTGTATTGGAAGTTGGCCCCGGTAACGGCTCCCATGTAAACGTTATAACCCAAACTAAAACAGTTGTATATTATGGAATAGACGTGTCTGACACAAGGGTAAGTGAAGCAACCAAACTGAACAAAGACTTTAAAAATGCTTTTTTCCTTTTGTCGGATGGTGAAACT
>CAMPIZ010000052.1 GCA_946886675.1 uncultured Flavobacterium sp. | reverse complement strand
CTCTTTCCTGCTTGTAATACTCTTCAATTACAAGTTCGTTGTCATATTTTTGGTCACTTTGCACCCTGAAAACAAAGAATAAAATGAAACTCATAAACAAAGCAAAAGCCACAACGATTCCAGTTCCCCAATTAAATTTCATAATTAATAATTTTAGTTAAAGGTCCTCGGGCCCAAAAAGTTCACTGATTCGGTTTCTATCAGTTTATCTCCGTTGTAAACCCTTAGCTTAATTTTTGTTTTGTCGCCTTTTATAAGGTATTTGTTTATTTCCACAAACAAAGTACCCTGTGCAGTTCCTGTTTTAGGTACTTTAAATTCCTGCCTGCCCACAACTCTTATAGTTCCTTCCAGGTTAGCAAGCTCAAAATGGACATTATTAAAATCCTTTGTGGTTTTATTCACAATTTTATAGGTAAACACATTACTTATATTATCACCTTTATGTTCATACAGCTGCCCCGGCAACCGCAATACTGTGGCTTCAACTTCATTCCTTAAAAACAACATGCCGGTAAAAATGCCAAGGAGAATAATTAATACGGCTGTATAACCTTTCATTCTTGGTGTAAAGGCAAACTTTTCTTTTTTGGTTATCTCGTCTTCACTTGCATATCGTATAAGCCCTTTTGGCAGACCTACTTTTTGCATTACCGTATCACATTCGTCAATACAGGCAGTGCAGTTTATGCATTCCAGCTGTGTCCCATTGCGAATGTCTATGCCTGTGGGGCATACGTGTACACAAAGCCTGCAGTCTATACAATCCCCTTTACCCGCCGCGTTCCGGTCTTCATTCTTTACAATTTTCCCCCGCCCTGTTTCGCCTTCGCCGCGTTTGTGATCGTAAGCAACAATTACCGATTTATTATCCAGCAAAACTCCCTGCAGCCTTCCATAAGGACAGGCAATAATACAAACCTGTTCCCTAAACCATATATAGATAAAGTAAAATACGGCTGTAAATATCAATAATGCAATAAAGGTTCCGGGGCGTTGGGCAGGGCCTTCGGTAACCATTTGTATGAGCTTATCGCTACCACTCAGGTAAGCCAGGAAGACATTGGCTATTAGAAAAGAAATAATAATGAAAATAAACCATTTGATCACTTTTTTCCTGATTTTTTCAGCATTCCAGTTTTGCTTGTCCAGTTTTATCTGTGCGTTCCTGTCACCTTCTATCCAGTATTCAATACGCCGGAAAACCATTTCCATAAATATGGTTTGCGGGCATACCCATCCGCAAAATAACCTGCCAAATGCCACCGTAAATAGTGCTACAAAAACAACACCTGTAATCATGGAGATTACAAACAGATGGAAGTCCTGTGGCCAGAAAGGAAAACCGAAAATATTGAATTTCCGCTCCAGCACATTAAACATAAGAAACTGGTTGCCGTTTATCTTAACAAAAGGAGCAAGGACAAGGAAAGCAAGCAATATATAGCTTACCATCTTTCTGTACCTGTAAAATTTTCCGGAAGGCTTTTTAGGATATATCCATGCTCTTTTTCCTTTATCATCTATTGTAGCTATCCTGTCTCTAAACGCTTCTTCCTGCATTGTGCTTTTATTTTATGTTTGCAGCTACTTCGCTGTCAGCTTCATTATTCCATATATCACCGTCCGGCGCTTTAGGGTCTGCGGGATTGGTTCCCTGTAGCGAGAGCACATAGCTGGCCACCAACTGTATTTCAGATGGTTTGAGCGTGCCTTTCCAGGCAACCATACCCTTACCGTCCCGGCCGCCTTCTGTAATTGTATGGAATACATTTTTGATACCGCCGCCCATAATCCAGTATTCATCTGTTAGATTTGGACCTATGGCACCCCCGCCATCGGGCCTGTGGCACGCGGCACAGTTGGTTTCAAAAATCTTTTTACCTTCTGCCAGTTCACTTTGTTCAAAAAGCTGAATTACGGAGTTTTCGTCTATCAGGTCTTTTGCAGTCTTTTTATATTCTTCAACCGCTTTGCGGGCTTCAGCCATTTCTGTTTCAAATTCTGTTTTCTGGTCCTCACCATTAAAAATATGGTAGCGTACAAGATAAACTACCCCAAAGAGTATAGTGACATAAAAAAGGTTTACCCACCATGGAGGCAAAACATTATCAAGTTCCTCGATACCGTCATAATTATGATGTAATGTTATAGAGGCTTCTTCTTCAATAGGTTTAGATTTTACAAACCACCCTTTTATTTTCCTATACAGTTTGGTATCTTTAAATTCAATAGCATCTGCGGCTGCCAGTTTTTGCTTTTGTTCTTCTGTAAGCAGGCTGTAGGTAATGTTGTCTATGGCGCTTAGAACAATTTCTATGGCTATTTGCAGGAAAAGAAAGAGTCCCAGAAAAATGGAAACTTCGGGATACTTTAAAAAAGCCGGCCTGTCTCCGGAATCTATAAAATATTCAAGGGCCATAAACACCAGTGCAAAGAGAACAGGCACTCTTACATAAACCGGAATAAATTTTTTCATAGGTCTGTTATTTTAGTTCAGGGCTGTTATTTTCATCTCCTTTAAAAGGAATATTGCTCATTTCGTTAATCTTATCTTTTTTATAGGTATATACCCAGGTATAGAGTGCAACAAAAAAGATAAAAAAGATAAGAAGCGATATTATAGGATAGATCTCAATCCCTGAGATACTGTCCATATTATGTTTTATAAATTTTAGCATAGCCTTCTTATTTATGTGTTAGCTCTGAAGTATTTTTTATTTTTATATCGGTGCCTAATCGCTGCAGGTAAGCTATTAGTGCTACAATTTCACGATCTTTCATTTCCACAAATTCTTCGCCCCTTGCAGCAGCAGCTTTTTTACTTTCTTCATAGCTCTTTACAAAGTCAGGGTCTGTATAAAGATTCTGTTCTATTTTTGCCGATTGTTCCGCAATGTCCTTATAGGCATCAGCTATATCCTTTTCAGTATAGGGTACACCAAGCTGAACCATTACTTCCATTTTTTTGCGTATATCACTATAATCCATTTTATTATTATCAAATAGCCATTTATAGGAAGGCATGATAGAACCGGAGGATGTACTTTGCGGGTCCCACATGTGGTTAAAGTGCCAGTTGTCGCTATATTTGCCACCAACCCTCATCAGGTCTGGCCCTGTTCTTTTTGAACCCCATAAAAACGGATGGTCGTAAACATATTCTCCGGATTTGGAATATTCTCCATACCGTTCCACTTCCGATCTGAAGGGACGTATCATCTGCGAATGGCAGTTAACACAACCCTCCCTAATATAAAGGTCGCGGCCTTCCAGCTCCAGCGGAGTATAGGGCTTAACTGTGGATATAGTAGGGATGTTTGATTTTACTACCAGTGTTGGTACAATTTGTATAATCCCGCCAATAAGTATTGCTATAGTGGCAAGTATTGTTAGCTGTACAGGCCTTCTTTCCAGCCACGGGTGAAAACCTTCGCCCTTAAGTCTTTTTCCGGTTAGCTTTTCAAGGCCGGGAGCTTCAGCAAGTTCATCTTCAATGGCACGGCCCTGTTTTACAGTCATTATAATATTGTATACCAGTACCAGTAACCCAATGACAAAGAGTGTACCGCCTATGGCCCTCATCCAGTACATAGGCATTATTTCCTTTACTGTTTCAAGGAAGTTACCGTATTTTAAAGTACCGTCAGGATTAAACTGTTTCCACATAGATGCCTGTACAAACCCTGCTACATACATAGGTAAAGCATAAAGTATAATCCCCAGCGTACCGATCCAGAAATGGAAATTAGCCAGCTTAACAGAGTATAATGATGTTTTTGTCATTCTTGGTACAAGCCAGTATATCATACCAAAGGTTAAAAAACCGTTCCAGGCAAGCGCTCCTACATGTACGTGGGCCACAATCCAGTCGGAAAAATGGGCAATGGCATTTACATTTTTAAGCGACAGCATAGGCCCTTCAAAAGTAGCCATACCATAACCGGTTATAGCTACCACAAAGAATTTTAAAACCGGGTCTGTACGCACTTTATCCCAGGCACCCCTTAAAGTAAGCAAACCGTTTATCATACCTCCCCACGAAGGCGCTATAAGCATTATAGAGAAAACTACACCCAGATTTTGTGCCCAGTCGGGCAGGGCAGAGTAGAGCAGATGGTGAGGCCCTGCCCATATGTATATAAATATAAGCGACCAAAAGTGTATTATAGACAGCCTGTAAGAGTACACCGGCCTTTCGGCAGCCTTGGGAAGAAAATAATACATGAGCCCAAGAAAAGGTGTGGTTAAAAAGAAAGCAACCGCATTATGGCCATACCACCATTGCACCAGGGCGTCCTGCACTCCCGCATATACAGAGTAGCTTTTAAGCCCGCTTACAGGAAGCTCAAGACTGTTAAAAATATGGAGTACAGCTACCGTTACAAAGGTGGCGATGTAGAACCATATTGCCACATAAAGATGGCGTTCCCTTCGCCTCAATATGGTACCTATCATATTTATACCAAATATCACCCAAACAATGGCGATGGCAATATCTATAGGCCATTCCAGCTCAGCATATTCTTTTGAGGTTGTGTAGCCCAAAGGCAGTGTAACAGCTGCAGCCACAATAATAAGCTGCCACCCCCAAAAGTTGATGTTACTAAGCAGGTCGCTGTACATTCTTGTTTTAAGCAGCCTTTGCATGGAGTAATAGATACCAGCAAATGTGGCATTACCCACAAAAGCAAATATTACTGCATTGGTATGCAGCGGCCTTAGCCTCCCATAGCTTAGCCATGAGATACCTTCGGTAAGGTTTGGGAACATATACATAGAGGCTATAAGCAGCCCCGCAAGCATTCCTATAACACCAAACGCAATTGTGGCATACAGGAACTTTTTAACTATTTTATTGTCATAATAAAACTGTTGCACTTCCATATTACTTTGTGATATTTGTGTTGTTTTGTTCGGTTTTGTTTTTTTTGAGTTCGTTGTCAAAAAGAATCCTGACAGAAGGAGTATAGTCATCATCATACTGACCGCTTTTGACTGCTTTTACAAAAGCAAGAAAAAAGGAAACTGCCACAACTATACTGATGGAGATTAATAAATAGATTACGCTCATACCTCTTAAAGTTATGTTAACAAAGCTATTGCTGGTTGGGTTTAAAAAACATGATAATTGTCATGCCTTTGTAGTTTTTGAGTAATAGTTACCCATTATAGTTACAAAACTTATAATAGTTATAGTGCTTAGAGGCATTATAATGGCTGCCGTGAGCGGGGAAACCCTGCCTGTAATAGCAAAAGAGAGGCCTACAAGGTTATAGAGTATAGAGAGCACAAAACTCATTTTTATGGTTTTAATGGTGTTTTTTGAAAGCTTTAAAAAGTAATGCAGCCATGAAAACTTTGAAGCATCCAGGATACCATCGCACGCAGGGGAGAATACATTTATATTTTCGGATACGGCAATGCCTACATTGCTTTGTGCAAGCGCTCCTGCATCGTTAAGTCCATCGCCAACCATCATAACATTATGTCCCTGCTTTTGCAGGTTTTCTATATAGGAGAGCTTTTGACCGGGTTTTTGGTTAAATACCAGTTCTGTCCCTTCAGGAAGTAGTTTTTTAAGGATTTCGCGTTCACCTTCATTATCGCCGGAAAGTATTATTAGCTTGTAGTTTTTACTTAATGATTCAAATAGCTCAGCCAGTCCGGAGCGGTAACTGTTTGTAAATACATACCTGCCAATGCAGTTTCTGTTAACAGATACATAAACCTCAGTTTGCAGTGTGCTTTCCGGAGCTTCCCCAACAAATTCTGCAGAGCCTATTCTTATAGAAAAGCCATCTACCACACCTTTAATGCCTTTACCGGGAATTTCTTCAAAATCCTCTGCAAGCTTAGTTCCTGCTTCAGGAAGAAAATCATATAGCTTACGGCTCAGCGGATGGTTTGATGCCCTTAACAACGCTTTTATATACATCAGTTCTTTTTCGTCAGGCTCTTCACCTATAAATTGTATTCCGGAAAGTGAATTTGTTGTTATTGTACCTGTCTTATCAAATACCACCGTATCCACTTTTGCCATTTGCTCAATAACTGTTGCATTTTTAAGGTATAGCTTTTTGTTGCCCATTATCCTGAGGATGTTGCCAAGGGCAAAAGGCGCACTTAAAGCCAATGCACAGGGGCAGGCTACAATAAGTATAGCTGTAAACACATTTAAAGCGGTAAGTACATCTATAAAAACCCATACCGTAAAAGCACATGCCGCTATTAGCAGCAGTATGGGGGTAAAATATCTGCTTATAGTATCGGTAATGGTTTTAAAATTCTTTGTTTGCTTTTTTGTAAATACATCGTTGCTCCACAGTTGTGTGAGATAGCTTTGGGAAACCGAGTTTAAAACTTCGAGCTCTATAGCCTGGCTTACCTGCCTGCCTCCTGCATAAATGGTATCGCCCGATTTTTTCTCTACCGGTATTGCTTCTCCGGTAACAAAGCTATAATCTATAGATGCGTTTTCGCTTATCAGTATGCCGTCTACAGGTATAAGCTCCTGATTGCGTATAAGCAGCCTGTCTCCGGCGGCAATTTCATAAACGGGTACAGATACCTCTTTCCTTCCGGTAATTATTTTGGTAACCGCAATAGGAAAATAAGATTTAAAGTCCCTTTCAAAAGAAAGGAAGTCATAGGTTTTTTGCTGAAAAAGCCTCCCTAACAGCATAAAAAATACCAGGCCGGTAAGGCTGTCAAAAAAGCCCTGGCCCAGGCCGAGTACAATTTCTATAGTACTCCTTATGAACATTACAATAATGCCAAGAGCTATAGGCACATCTATATTTAGCATGCCCGATTTAAAGCTTTTCCATGCAGAGACATAATAACCGCTGGCTGCATACAGAAATGAAGGGAGGGAAAGGGCGAATATGAGCCACCTGAAGAAGCCTTTATAATTATCCAGCCAGTATTCTTCTACCTCAAAATATTCAGGAAAGGAGAGCAGCATTACATTGCCAAAACAAAAGAAAGCAACACCAAGTTTATATATTAATTCCCTATTGGCTTTTTTTGACTTTTTATCATAATTGTCAAGACTTATGTAAGGTTCATAGCCTATGGAGTTAAGCAGGAGTGCTATTTCTTTTAAGGATATTTTACTACGGTTAAAAACAATCCTTACTTTTTTCTCATTAAAATTTACCTGAGAGCTGCTTATGGCGCTATGTAGTTTATCGAGGTTTTCTAATACATAAATACACGAACTGCAATGTATTGTGGGGATATATAAAGGTAAAACTGAGGTATCTTTTTCTTCAAAATCAAGCAGGCGCTGTATTATGTCTTCATTATCCAGAAAATCATATCTGCCATCGGCTCCGGCTGGAGTAGTGCCGTGAGACCTTTCATATTTGTAATAGTCGGTTAAGCCGCTTTGGTTAAAAATTTCATATACAGTTTTACAGCCGTTGCAGCAAAAAGACTTATCATCAAATATAATTTCTTTACTACGCTCTATATCCAGCCCGCAGTGATAACAACTTGTACTCATATCTGTTCAATTACCTGATACAAAAGTTGTACACATTGGTGTTTTAAAACATGATATATGTCATACTCCCGTTTTTTTGCAGAACATGATATATATCATTTGCTATATGCTTTAAAGGGCAGAAATTTGAAAATATATTAATGTAAATCCATAAAGATGAAAACACTTATACTGGCAGGTTTGTTTCTGGCGGCAGCGCCAATTAAATGTAAAGAAGACGATAGTGAAGAATACAGAGATATAGATGAGGTAGGCTATGTAGCCGAAGATATTTTTGTAAGGAAAACAGTTGAGGACTGGGAAAAATTTTTGCGCCAGGCAGACAGCACTATAATGGCCGCGGAAAAAGATATTTCTGTAGCAAATGACAGGCTGTATGATTTAAAATCGGGAAGATCAAGGCTAAAAGGTTCTATAGTTAAGGCAGAAACCAGGCTTGAAACACTATGTGAACGTTTACAGAGAATCTCTGCCTATAATTATACCCGAATACAGCCTGATGAAGAAATGATACAAAAAATGGAAGATTTTAAAGATGGGTTTTATAAAGATCGCGAAAAACTAAATGAAGCCCTTAAGGAGTTAAAGGAGTAGGTTAAGCATACTTAACCAGTTTCTCTCTGTTTATGCTTATTTTTTTACCGCTAAGCTGTATATAGCCGGCCTTATTAAAGTCAGAAAGCATTCTTATACAGCTTTCAGTTGCAGTACCCACCATGCCTGCCAGCTCTTCACGGAATAATTTTATACTAAGGTTTCCATCTTCAAGTGTTCCAAATTTATCGTACAGATAAACAAGTGTTTCTGCAAGTCGCTGCTTAACCGGTTTTTGTGCCATAGTTACTAAATGATCATCGGCAGTTTTAAGTTCACTGCAAATGGTTTTCATTACATTCATAGAAAAGCCATTGTTCTTATTAAAAAAAGGCATTACTTCATTTTTAGGTATACTGCAAACTATCATGTCTTCCAGCGCGACAGCGCTTAGGTTTGCAGGCTCACCACTTATCATGGAGCGCTGGCCAAGCAATTCGCCACCGCTTATAAGCTTTACAATCTGCTCATTGCCATTAGGGCTTAACTTGGTGAGTTTGCATGTTCCGGCCTTAATGCAAAATATACCATTCAGGTGCTCTCCTTCGCCAAAAAGCTGATCTCCGCGTTTTATGGTATGGGTTGTTTTGCAATCCTGTATAACATTTATTTCTGCTTCATTTAATGCTTTTAGAGAACTCGTGCGTCGCACTATACATTGTTCGCAATTGCTCATAACGTCTGTGATTAATTAGTTAGACTTTATTGGTTATTTAGAAGATTTATAATTTTAATTTTTATTGGGTTCCTGATCTTTATTTGTAAAGCCTGAAAGCGCAGAGAGGCTTAGCATCAGTATAAAAAGTACAATTACTAAAACTACGGCGGCAAAATATATCATAAAACTTACCCATTAGTGTGCCTTTGATTTAAAAGCAGTGTAAAATTATATATGGACACTCTGCTAAAAAATGATTCTCATCACTAAAAAAGGAGCTAATCTCATTGATGATATT
>CAMPIZ010000051.1 GCA_946886675.1 uncultured Flavobacterium sp. | reverse complement strand
ATATGATTATCTTCAACATATCTTTTAATATGGAAATCTATACCTTCAACAGTTTTAACTTCATGGGGCACCAGGTCATTTATAACCTTATATACATTCATAAAATCGATAACCGCAAAACCAAATTCACTAAGGCTTTCATGTATTGCTTTTAGCGTGATAAGATTGTCATCATCACTTTCAAAATACCCAAAGCTCGTAAAAAGATTAAAAATGGCATCAAACTTTTCATCAAAAGGCTCTCGCATATCGTGCACTGTAAAGTGCAGCTTTTCATTACTGTACTTAGATGCTTCTGCAATACTGTTTTCAGATAAATCGGCTCCGGTTACATTATAGCCAAGCTTGTTTAAGTAGATGGAATGGCGGCCTTTGCCACAGGCAAGGTCCAGTATTTTTGCGTCTTCGGGTAAGTTTAGGTACTGGGTAATATTATCCATAAAGAGCTGGGCTTCTTCATAGTCACGGTCTTTATAAAGGATGTGGTAATAAGGTGTATCGAACCAGGATGCAAACCAGTTGTTTGTTTCTTTTTGCATATTCATTTAATGTACCCGCAAATTTAGTTTATTTTTGCCAAGAATTTGAGACGGGAATATGGAAAATAATTTTAAAATGATTGCCAAAACCTTTTTTGGTTTTGAAGAAATACTAGCAAAGGAACTTTTAACCCTTGGAGCGCAGGATGTAGAGCAGGGGGTAAGGATGGTAAGCTTTAAAGGTGATAAAGGGTTTATGTATAAAGCAAACCTTGCACTGCGTACCGCACTCAAAATATTAAAACCTATCAGTCAGTTCAGGGTTTACAACGACCAGAGCCTTTATAAAGGAATACAGGGAATAGACTGGTCTGACTATATTTCGGTAAACGATACTTTTGTAGTGGATGTTACTCTTAATTCCGATCATTTTAATCATTCACAGTTTGTTGCGCTTAAAACAAAAGACGCCATTGTAGATCAGTTTCGTGATAAATTTGGCAAAAGGCCTGATATAGATAAAGATTATCCTGATTTAAGGATTAATATACATATCCATAACGACCAGTGCTCTGTAGCGCTCGATACATCGGGGGCTTCACTGCATCACAGAGGATACAGAACCGCGACCAATATAGCGCCGATTAATGAAGTACTTGCTGCGGGTATGCTGCTGCTTTCCAGCTGGGAAGGAAATAGTGATTTTCTTGACCCTATGTGTGGTAGTGGTACTATACTTGCGGAGGCTGCCATGATAGCCTGTAATATACCGGCCAACATAAACCGTAAGGAGTTTGCTTTTGAAAAATGGAACGACTGGGATAACGATTTGTTTGATACCATAGTGGAGTCACTGCTTAAAAAAACAAAAGAGTTTCATTATACCATTAAAGGATATGACAAAGCCCCATCTGCGGTTAATAAGGCAAAGGATAATATAAGAAATGCCAACCTTGATGAATACATAACCATATCTCAGGAGAACTTTTTTGATAGCCAAAAGCAAACCAAAGGCCCACTGCACATGGTGTTTAATCCGCCTTATGGAGAAAGGCTTGATATTCATCTGGAACGTTTTTACAGGGAGTTGGGTGACACCTTAAAACAGGGGTACCCAAATACCAATGCCTGGTTTATTACAGCCAATCTTGAAGCGCTAAAGTTTGTTGGGCTAAAGCCATCGCGAAAAATAAAACTGTTTAATGGTAAGCTGGAGGCACGCTTGGTTAAGTATGAAATGTATGAAGGCAGTAAGCGTACAAAATTCCAGAACAGAGATGATCAGTAGGCAATATTTATTAATAATAATGGCCTGAAACTTTAAACCTGAAACAAAATTATGAGTAAAAAGACAAAAGCATTTTTATACAACTTTATAGGGTTTGCATTTTTTTATACCCTAGGCTATTTTTTAATAATAACTTTTACCCAGATGACAGGGTTTTGGGTGCCTATTACCTCGGCAGTGGTGTCTACCATTATTGCGCCCAAGTTTCAGGTGGCACGTTTTCAGGGTGAAGAAAAAATTTTTATGAAGTGGCTTTTTGTAAAAGGGATAAAGGAGGTTAAGTAACTTTCTTTTCTCTATTATATTTATTTATAAATACCATGCAATGATATTAAGATTGCGATAAAAATAATTCCTGTACCGTATATTATAAGTTGGATCCATATTTCTATATTGTGAAATCCTGAAAAATACCAACTTCAAAATATTTTCAGATGTTATAAAGAGCAGCAGTGAGAGAACAAAAAAGAAAATATATGGAGTAGTATAATTTTTTTCATTATCAGCTTTAATGTTTTACTGCAAGATAATCAAAAAAGGCCTGCAAATTCTCTTTGCAGACCTTTCCTTCAATAACCTAAGTAACAAAAAATAACGTTATCCTTGTTTTCCAGGCCGCTTGAAGTTTTTGTTAATAAAACACCGGCTTAGTTGGATTGTTTTACGCATTTCTTTAAGTCCTATAAAATTAGCCATTTAAGTTTAAAAGACTTTTGATTTGCAAAGACATTAACCAATGTTTAACTTTTTCTGCTAATTTGAGTTAATTACCCGCAATGTTCCTGTTAAAAAAGCAATTTTGCCCTTATCTGCCTGCAACATAAGTTGTATATTTGTTTAAAATTACCCTATTAGTGAGTAGCATAAACAAACTTAAAATATTTAACGACCCTATATATGGGTTTGTTTCTATTACCAATCCACTTATTTACGATCTTATTCAGCACCCTTATTTTCAGCGTTTAAGGCGTATATCGCAAATGGGTATGTCTTACCTTGTTTATCCTGGAGCACACCATACACGGTTTCATCATGCACTAGGCTGCATGCATATTATGCAGAAAACAGTACAGGTTTTACGCTTTAAGGGTGTGGAAATTTCCGAAGCTGAAGAAAACGCGCTTTATATTGCAATCCTGTTGCATGATATTGGGCATGGTCCTTTTTCGCATGCTATGGAGCATAGTATTGTAGAAAATGTAAATCATGAGGCTATTTCATTGCTGTTCATGGATAAGCTCAATAGGGAATTTGGCGGGCAGCTTTTCCTTGCCATAAAAGTTTTTAAAGGTGAATACCATCGCAAATTCATGCTCCACCTTATATCGAGCCAGCTTGATATGGACAGGATGGATTACCTTAAGCGTGACAGTTTTTATTCGGGAGTGGCAGAGGGTAATATTAATTCTGAAAGGCTTATCCAGATGCTGGATGTGGAAAACGACATGCTGGTAATAGAGGAAAAGGGTATTTATTCTGTAGAAAAGTTCCTTGTTGCCCGCAGGCTGATGTACTGGCAGGCATACCTGCATAAAACCAGCCTTGCTGCAGAGCTGGTGCTTACCAAAATACTTAAAAGGGCAAAAGAGCTTACCCAGCAGGGAGTAAACCTACCGGCAAGCAGGCCACTGCAGTATTTTATGGTAAACAAAATTGAGCTGGAAGATTTTAATGACGATGTCCTGGAAACCTTTTCCCACCTTGATGATTTTGATGTTATATCGGCTATAAAAGAATGGCAGTTTAACGAAGATTATATACTTAGTGAGCTTTGCCGTATGATAATAAACCGAGACCTGCCTAAAATAAGACTGCAGGCGGAAAAAGTGAATAAAGAAGAAGTGAATGAGCTTAGGGATCGTTTTGTAAAAGAATGTAACGTTACTGAAAAAGAGGCTGACTATTTTGTCTTTAAAGGTAAAATTAAGAACCAGGCTTATAATAAGACGGGAGAGCCTATACATATACTTAAAAAAGACAGAAGTGTAGAGGATGTGGTTGAAGCATCAGACCAGCTGAATCTCAAAGCATTATCAAAGCCTGTAACCAAGTATTACCTGTGCTATCCAAAAGTGCTTTTGGAAAAAGCATGATTTAATTAAATTTTATATTTTTGTCGGGATGAAATTTACAGCAGAACAAATAGCAGGTATTCTAGAGGGCGAAGTAGTGGGTAATCCCAATGCAGAAGTTCATACGCTGGCAAAAATAGAAGAAGGTACAGACGGATCTCTTACCTTTTTGGCTAACCCAAAGTACCTGCAGCACATATATACTACAAAGGCTACTGTAACCATAGTTAACAAAACCTTTGAACCTGAATCTGAAATAAACACTACTTTAATAAAAGTAGAAGACGCATATAAATCTTTCTCTAAAATACTGGAATACTACAATCAGGTAAAACTGATGAAATCAGGTATAGAACAGCCTTCGGTAATATCAGAAAATGTTGTGCATGGAGAAGGCCTCTATCTCGGAAGCTTTTGCTATATTGGCAAAAATGTAAAAATAGGGGATAATGTAAAAATTTATCCAAACAGCTTTGTAGGCGACAACGTTACAATAGGCGACAATTGTATATTGTTTGCGGGTGTACGGGTATATTCTGAAACACAAATAGGTAATAATTGTACAATACACTCAGGTTCTATTATTGGATCTGATGGCTTTGGCTTTGCACCAAATGAAGAAGGGGTATACAGTAAGGTCCCACAAATTGGCAACGTTATACTGGAAGATAATGTAGATGTGGGCGCGTGCACCACTATAGACAGGGCTACATTAGGCTCTACGGTGATTAAAAAAGGCGTAAAGCTGGATAATCAGATACAGATAGCCCACAATGTGGTTATAGGAGAAAATACGGTTATTGCTTCGCAAACCGGAGTGGCAGGTTCTACAAAAATTGGAAAAAATTGTATAATAGGAGGGCAGGTAGGTATTGTGGGCCATATTACTATTGGCAACAATGTTAGGATCCAGGCGCAGTCGGGTGTTTCAAAAAATATTGGAGACGGGGAAATGATACAGGGTACACCTGCTTTAAGCTATACTGATTTTAATAAATCTTATGTACACTTCAGGAATCTGGCAAAAATAGTAGCAGATTTAGAAGAAATAAAACAACAAATCAAACACTAAACAAAAAATAAAGAGATAATGGTTAAGCAAACCACAATCAAAGATGAGATTTCATTAAAAGGCGTTGGGCTGCATACCGGTAAGGAAGTTACCATGACTTTTAAGCCTGCTCCGGTTAACAACGGATATACCTTTGTAAGAGTAGATCTTGAAGGCCAGCCTATTGTTGAGGCAGATGCCAATTATGTAGTAAACACGCAAAGAGGTACAAACCTTGAAAAAAAAGGTGTAAAAATACAGACTTCTGAACACGTACTTGCTGCATTTGTAGGTTGTGATGTTGATAATGTCATTATCGAGCTTGATGCTTCTGAGCCGCCTATTATGGACGGGTCCTCTAAATTCTTTGTAGAGGCTATAGAGAAAGTAGGAGTAGTAGAGCAGGACGCAGAGCGTAAAGTGTATGTAGTAAAAGAAGTGATATCGTATACGGATGAAACTACAGGCAGTGAAATTATAGTTATGCCTGCGGATGATTACCAGGTAACTACTATGGTTGATTTTGGTACAAAAGTATTAGGTACTCAAAACGCTACACTTAAAAACATAAAAGATTTTAAAACTGAAATTGCAGATGCAAGGACTTTTAGTTTTTTGCATGAGCTGGAAACACTTCTTAACAATGGGCTTATAAAAGGCGGCGACCTTAATAATGCTATTGTTTATGTAGATAAAGAAATTTCTCCTCAAACCATGGAGAGCCTAAAAGTGGCTTTTGGAAAAGACAGTATTGCTGTTAAGCCAAATGGTATTCTTGATAACCTTACCCTTCATTATCCAAATGAGGCAGCACGTCATAAACTCTTAGATGTTATTGGTGATCTTGCACTTGTAGGGATAAGGATAAAAGGAAAAGTTATTGCTAATAAGCCCGGACATTTTGTTAACACACAATTTGCAAAAAAACTTTCTAAAATGGTTAAGATAGAGCAGCGCAATCAGGTCCCTGTTTATGATTTAAATCAGGAGCCACTCATGGATGTAAATAAAATTATGAGCATGCTGCCTCACCGTCCGCCATTTCTTCTTGTAGATAAGATTTTAGAGATGAGCGACAATCATGTGGTAGGGCTTAAAAACGTTACCATGAACGAGAGCTTCTTTGTAGGTCATTTTCCGGGAGCTCCGGTTATGCCGGGAGTTCTTATGGTAGAGGCAATGGCACAAACAGGAGGTATATTGATATTAAGTTCTGTACCAGATCCTGAAAATTACCTTACCTATTTTATGAAAATTGACAATGTTAGGTTTAAGCAAAAAGTACTTCCGGGTGATACACTTGTATTTAAGTGCGATCTTATATCACCAATAAGAAGAGGTATATGTCACATGCAGGCAAATGCTTATGCTAACGGAAAACTAGTTGCCGAAGCAGAGCTTATGGCACAAATTGTCAAAAACAGTTAAACACAGTAAGAATGAATCAACCATTAGCATATGTACATCCCGGGGCAAAAATCGCTAAAAATGTAGTGATTGAGCCTTTTACAACCATACACAATAACGTAGAGATAGGTGAAGGTACCTGGATAGGCTCTAACGTAACTATTATGGAAGGGGCAAGAATAGGTAAAAATTGTAATATTTTTCCCGGAGCAGTAATTTCTGCTGTACCTCAGGATCTTAAATTTGGTGGAGAAGACTCTCTGGCAATTATTGGAGATAACTCTACCGTTCGTGAATGTGTTACTATAAACAGGGGAACCATAGCATCGGGACAAACTAAAATAGGAAGCAACTGCCTTATTATGGCTACTGCACACATAGCACACGACTGCCACATAGGCGACAACGCTATTATTGTAAACGGCGTGGCGCTTGCCGGGCACGTTACAGTTGGTAATTTTGCCATTATAGGAGGCCTTGCTGCAGTACACCAGTTTATCAGTATTGGAGACCATGCTATGATATCGGGTGGATCGCTGGTAAGAAAAGATGTTCCTCCTTATACAAAGGCAGCAAAAGAACCACTATCTTATGTGGGTATTAACTCAATAGGGCTAAGGAGAAGGGGTTTTACTCCTGAAAAAATAAGGGAAGTACAGGATATATACAGAATACTTTACCAAAAAAATTATAATACTACGCAGGCATTAAGCCTTATAGAAGCCGAGATGGAAGCAACTCCCGAGCGTGATGAGATTATACAGTTTATAAGAAATTCATCCAGGGGTATTATGAAAGGATATACAGGAATTTATTAAAAAATATTATATACAAAAAACAAAGCAATGGCAAGTACTTCAGATATCAGAAACGGATTATGCATAAAGTATAATAACGATATTTATAAAATTATTGAATTCTTACACGTTAAACCGGGTAAAGGTCCGGCTTTCGTTAGGACTAAATTAAAAAGCCTTACCACAGGTAAAGTATTAGACAATACTTTTTCTGCCGGGCATAAAATTGAGGATGTAAGGGTAGAAACCCATAAATTCCAGTTTTTATATCCTGAGGGAGACCAATATCACTTTATGCATGCTGAAACTTATGAGCAAATATCTTTACAAAGAGATATACTAGATGCACCGGATCTTTTAAAGGAAGGCGAAATGGTTATGGTGATTATCAACACTGAAACTGATGCCCCGCTTTCTGTAGATATGCCTGCTTCTGTTGTTCTTGAGGTTACTTATGCCGAGCCGGGGGTTAAAGGTAATACAGCAACAAATGCAACTAAACCTGCCAAGGTGGAAACAGGTGCATCTGTAAACGTACCTTTATTTATTAACGAAGGCGATAAAATTAAAATAGATACGGCTACAGGTTCTTACATGGAGCGTGTAAAAGAATAATATAACAGCCCTTTACAAGGGCTGTTTTTACTATATTGGTAATATGAAATTTCCAAAGGTTTTTCCAATTAAAGAAATTGCAGCTATTATTGACTGTAATTTTGTGGGTGACGAAAACTTTCCCGTACATGGTATGAACGAAATACATGTAGTAGAGCCGGGAGATATTGTTTTTGTAGATCATCCTAAATATTATGATAAGGCACTACAGTCGGCTGCCACCATTGTTTTAATTAACAAAGAAGTTGAATGCCCGGCAGGAAAAGCCCTTTTAATTTCTGATGATCCTTTTAGGGACTTCAATAAGCTTACTAAACACTTTATGCCTTTTAAGGCATCAAACGCATCTGTGTCGCCAACTGCACAAATTGGTGAGGGTACAGTTATTCAACCCAATGCATTTATAGGCAATAATGTGAAAATTGGTAAAAACTGCCTTATTTATCCTAATGTTGCTATATATGATAACACTGTTATAGGCGACAATGTAATAATACATGCGGGAACAGTTTTGGGTGCCGATGCCTTTTACTACAAAAAACGTCCTGAAGGATTTGACCAGCTTTTGTCTGGCGGAAGAGTAGTAATTGAAGATAATGTGGGTATAGGTGCATTGTGCACCATAGATAAAGGTGTTACAGGCGATACTACAATTAAAGAAGGCACAAAAATTGATAATCAGGTACATATAGGCCATGATACAGTGATAGGCAGAAAATGCCTTATAGCGGCGCAAACTGGTATAGCAGGCTGTGTTATAATTGAAGATGAGGTAACCATTTGGGGCCAGGTGGGTACTACCAGTGGTATAACCATAGGCAGCAAGGCGGTATTACTGGCTCAGTCAGGCGTTAGTAAATCGCTTGAAGGCAGTAAGGTTTATTTTGGTTCTCCTGCAGAAGAGTCAAGGGAAAAGCTAAAACAGCTGGCATATGTAAGAAGGATACCTGAAATATTTGAGAAACTAAAATAAGGAGCTTATGACCGCAAAAGAACTTGTACAGGAATATTATAATTCTGAAGCTTACAGAAATGTAGACGCTATGAATCGTTATATTCATGAAGACCTGGTTTTGCAGTGGCATAGTTCTAAAGGTTATCTTCAGCTGGAAAAAAATGATCTCCTTGCCCTTGCAGCAGAGCTTGATAAATCTTATATCTCATCAAGAATAAACATTTCTCATATTATCGAAGAAAATAATCAGGTTTGCGTGCGTTACACCCATTATGTACATGCATTTGAAAATCCTGATGAAGAAATGGTACTTGCCCATTTTATGGTTATCTGGGAGGTAAAAGATAACCGGTTCCATAAGGGATACTTAATGAGCCAGTTAGGCTAACATATATTTTACTAATT
>CAMPIZ010000050.1 GCA_946886675.1 uncultured Flavobacterium sp. | reverse complement strand
TGAGTATTTAATTTAATTATTATTAATCTATAAATTTTTTTATTATGGTATTAGCTGGAATCGGTGCTGGATTAGCTGTAATTGGTGCAGGTATTGGTATTGGTAAAATCGGTGGTTCTGCAATGGACGCTATGGCTCGTCAGCCTGAAGTTGCCAACAAAATTCAAACTGCTATGATTATTGCTGCTGCACTTATCGAAGGTGTTGCTCTTTTCGCAGTAGTTGTTGCGTTAATTGCAAAATAATTAAAACAAACTTCCCTAAGCGGTTGGCCTAGGGAAGTTTTTTACAACATTACAAATCTAAAAATAACAATATATGAATTTTACTGCACCCGAAAGTTTAGTTTTTTGGACAACATTAATTTTCCTTGTTTTCTTTTTACTTTTGAGAAAATTTGCTTGGAGGCCAATTCTAGGGGCTGTTAAGCAAAGAGAAGACTCTATTAATAATGCATTACAGGCGGCGGAAAATGCACGTAAAGAGATGCAAAACCTGCAGGCTGATAATGAAAGAATTATCCAGGAGGCAAGAGCTGAAAGGGATGCAATGATTAAAGAGGCAAGAGAGATAAAAGAAAAGATGATTGCTGATGCCAGAGTTGAAGCTCAGGCTCAGGGAGAGAAAATGATTGAACAAGCTAAAGCTACCATAAACAGCGAAAAGAATGCTGCTATGGCAGAGCTTAAAGCTCAGGTATCCGGCCTTTCTCTTGAAATTGCAGAGAAAATACTTAAACAGGAATTATCTAACGCAGCAGCTCAGACTACACTGGTTGAGAAAATGCTGGATGATGTAAAATTAAACTAATCTTATGACAGGTTCAAGAGCTGCAGTAAGATATGCAAAGGCAATCCTTGAAATGGCACAGGCTAATAATGCCGCTGTACATGTTAATGAGGATATGGCACTTATTGCATCAACAATGAAAGAAAACAAAGAGCTTACAAACTTTGTTGACAACCCTACTATTAAAGCAGAGGTAAAAGAAAGCGCCCTTACCGAGGTTTTTGCTAATACACAAAGCATTACAAAAGGACTTTTTCATCTTTTAAAAGAAAACAAAAGGTTTGAAATCCTTGAGCAGATTGCTATACAGTATGGTATTCAGTTTGATGTTGCTAACGGAGTGGAAACAGCTACGGTTACTACAGCAATCCCGCTTACTCCTGAGCTTGAGGCAAAGGTTATGGCTAAAATAAAAGAGTTTTCTGATAAAAAGATTACTATAAAGAACATAGTTGACACATCAATAATAGGATGTTTTATCCTTAGGATAGGTGATATGCAGTTTAACGCCTCTGTAGCAAACAGGCTGTTAACATTAAAAAGAGAGTTAAGTAATTAGTATTTACCACACATAAGTGTTTAAATTATAAAGTAAGATGGCAGAAATTAAACCTGCTGAAATTTCAGCAATATTAAAGAAACAATTGTCCGGTTTTGAATCGGGTGCTACATTAGAGGAAGTAGGAACAGTACTTCAGGTAGGTGACGGTATTGCCCGTGTTTACGGACTGTCTAATGCACAATATGGTGAGCTTGTTCAGTTCGAGAACGGGTTAGAGGCTATTGTATTGAACCTTGAGGAAGACAATGTGGGCGTAGTATTGCTTGGCCCTTCAACCGGGATTAGAGAAGGTTCTACAGTAAAAAGGCTTCAGCGTATTGCTTCACTTAAAGTAGGTGAAGAAATGGTGGGCCGTGTTGTAGATACACTTGGTAACCCAATTGATGGTAAAGGCCCTATAGGCGGAATCCTTTATGAAATGCCGCTTGAGCGTAAAGCTCCGGGGGTTATCTTCCGTCAGCCGGTAACAGAACCGCTTCAGACAGGTATTAAAGCTGTAGATGCCATGATTCCTGTAGGACGTGGACAGCGTGAGCTTGTTATTGGTGACCGTCAGACAGGTAAAACAACTGTTTGTATTGATACCATCCTTAATCAAAAAGAATTTTATGATGCAGGCAAGCCTGTATTCTGTATATATGTTGCTGTAGGCCAAAAAGCTTCTACAGTGGCAGGTATTGCAAAAACATTAGAAGAAAAAGGAGCAATGGCTTATACAGTAATTGTTGCTGCTAACGCTTCAGATCCTGCTCCAATGCAGGTATATGCTCCAATGGCAGGTGCTGCTATAGGAGAGTACTTCCGTGATACTGGCCGTCCGGCGCTTATCATCTATGATGATTTATCTAAGCAGGCTGTTGCTTACCGTGAGGTATCACTTCTACTTAGAAGGCCACCGGGACGTGAGGCTTACCCTGGTGACGTTTTCTACCTTCACTCAAGACTACTTGAGCGTGCTGCAAAAGTTATTGCGGATGATGATATTGCTAAAAACATGAACGACCTTCCTGAGTCGTTAAAACCAATCGTTAAAGGAGGCGGTTCATTAACTGCACTTCCTATTATCGAAACTCAAGCTGGTGACGTTTCTGCATATATCCCAACAAACGTAATCTCGATTACAGACGGGCAGATATTCCTTGAGTCAGATTTATTCAACTCAGGTGTACGTCCAGCAATTAACGTAGGTATCTCTGTATCGCGTGTGGGTGGTAACGCTCAAATCAAGTCGATGAAGAAGGTAGCAGGTACACTTAAGCTAGACCAGGCTCAGTTCCGTGAACTTGAGGCATTCGCTAAGTTTGGATCTGACCTTGATGCTGCTACATTAAGCGTAATTGAAAAAGGTAGAAGAAATGTTGAGATCCTTAAGCAGGCTGTAAACGATCCTTATACTGTTGAAGACCAGGTTGCTATTATCTACGCAGGTACTAAAAACCTACTTAGAAAAGTGCCTGTAAATAAGGTGAAAGAGTTTGAAAAAGACTATATCGAGTATTTAAATGCTAAGCACAGGGATACTCTTGATGCTCTTAAAGCAGGTAAATTCTCTGATGAGCTTACAGACGTGCTTGAAAAAGCAGCTGCTGAAATCTCTGCAAAATACTAATTAGATTTTAGACTTTAAGTATTGAGTGGTGAGATAGGAATCTCCATACTCACTTCTCAATACTCAATACTATATAAAAAATGGCAAACTTAAAGGAAATACGTAACAGGATTACTTCAGTTTCATCCACTATGCAGATAACTAGTGCGATGAAAATGGTTTCTGCTGCCAAGCTTAAAAAAGCTCAGGATGCTATTACCGCCATGAGGCCTTATTCTGAAAAGCTTACAGAGCTATTACAAAACCTGAGTGCTACCCTTGAAGGAGATAACGGAGGTGTATTTGCCGAGCAGCGCTAGGTAAACAAAGTGCTTCTTGTAGTTATTACTTCAAACAGGGGATTGTGCGGAGCCTTTAATGCTAACGTGATAAAACAGATTAAAAACCTTCAGGCATCTTATGCCGGCAAGCAGGTTGATGTTTTAGCTATTGGTAAAAAGGGTAATGATGCCTTAAGAAAAAGCTGTACCATTATAGACAATCAAAGCGGCATTTTTGATGCTCTTACTTTTGAAAATGTTGCCGATGTGGCACAGATGCTAATGGACAGGTTTGCTGCGGGAGATTATGACAGGATAGAGCTTGTTTATAATCACTTTAAAAATGCTGCTACGCAAATTGTAAAAACAGAACAGTTTTTACCTTTATCACAGGCAGAAGCTACGGAAGAGGTTAATAATAATGCTAATGATTACATCTTTGAGCCATCTAAAGAGGAAATCGTATTAAGCCTTATACCTTTGTCTTTAAAGACTCAGCTTTATAAAGCTATCCGCGATTCATTTGCTTCAGAGCATGGTGCGCGTATGACAGCTATGCACAAAGCAACAGATAATGCAACAGAGCTTAGAAACCAGTTGAAGTTAACATACAACAAAGCACGTCAGGCTGCAATTACAGGAGAAATTCTGGAAATTGTGGGTGGAGCAGAAGCTTTGAATAATTAATAACTGAACGGCACACAACTATAATGAGAGCCACGCTATTGCGTGGCTCTTTTTTATTACAATCAAATTAATATCGTTATTTTTGTTTTACTAATGCCACTAACCTTTGAGTCTCTACAAAAACCTTTTTAAACAAACCGCAATTTACGGACTGGCTACTGTGCTGCCAAGAATGCTTAGCTTCCTCTTGGTAGGACTCTATACCAAATACCTTCCTGAAGCGGAATATGGAGAAGTATCTATAATATTTTCATGGATAGTACTATTTAACGTTATCCTTGCTTATGGTATGGAAACGGCATTTTTCCGTTTTTACAGCAGCGATAGTTCCAGAACGGTTGTAAGCACGTCTACTATTTCGGTATTTTGGTCATCAGTATTTTTTTTGTTTGCAGCGCTAATAGGTCGGGGTTATCTGGCAAAATGGTCGGATATTGATGTACAGTATATTACCTATACTATATGGATATTAGTACTGGACGCCCTTGTAATCATTCCATTTTCAAAACTACGGGCCGATGGCAGGCCAGTATACTATGCAGCTATTAAAATAGGTAATGTAGCTGTAAACCTTGGACTTAATGTATTTTTTATAGTTGCGCTCCCTAGTCTTGCAAAAACATCTCCCGGCAGCTTTTGGGAAATGATATTTATAGAAGACTTCCAGATAGGCTATGTATTTGTTTCCAATCTTATAGCAAGTTTTTTAACGCTTGTAGTCTTAGTGCCGCACTATTTCCATATAGGCTGGAATTTCGACAGGGCTTTATGGTCCCGTATGATGCGGTATGCCATTCCGGTACTGGTAGCGGGTATAGCTTTTGCAATAAATGAAACTTTTGACAGGATACTTTTAGAAAAGCTGCTCCCTGAAAATATAGCGGAAGCTGAAGTAGGTATTTACTCTGCCTGCTATAAAATTGCTTTATTTATGACATTATATGCTACAGCGTTCAGGCTGGGGATAGAGCCATTTTTCTTTAGCTATGCCAAAAACGAATCGGCTCCCCGGGCATATGCCATGATTACAAAATACTTTGTGGTTTTCGGTTCAATAATACTGGTAGGGGTTGTGGTGTTTGCAGACCTTATTAAAGTTCTTCTTATTCAGGATGAATCCTATTGGGAAGGGATGAAGGTTGTGCCGCTTATAATATTGGCAAACTTCTTTTTAGGAATTTACCATAATCTTTCGGTATGGTATAAACTTACCGATAAAACCAAAATGGGGGCCTATATATCTATTATCGGTGCTATAGTAACCTTAACATTAAACTTTGTACTTATAGAAGAATACAGTTACATGGGATCGGCAATTGCAACGCTTTCTGCATATGGTACCATGATGCTTATATCATATGTGTTGGGTAACAAATATTATCCTATACCTTATGATATAAAAAAAATAGCCGGCTACCTTGCGGTGTCCATAACTCTTTCTATGGTATATTTTTACCAATTTAGGGGCAATTATTTTATTGGCATGGGAGTTATAGCATTCTACGCTCTGTTTATTTACCTAAATGAAAAAGAGACTTTACTGCGAATCCTGAGGCGTAAATAAGCAAGGTGAAAGCAATGTCCTTACATTTGATTTTGATATATTTGAATTATAAATAAAAAATTTGAGAATGACAGTTAAGATTATCAATAAATCCAGTCACGCATTACCTAACTATGAAACTGAAGCCTCTGCAGGAATGGACCTTAGAGCAAATCTTGAAGAGCCTGTAGTGCTTAGCCCTTTAGGGAGAGCTGTTATTAAAACAGGGCTTTTTATTGAGCTGCCTATTGGTTATGAAGCACAGGTAAGGCCACGCAGCGGACTTGCTGCTAAAAAAGGTATTACGGTACTAAACAGCCCGGGAACTGTAGATGCCGATTATAGAGGTGAAATAGGTGTTATATTGGTTAACTTGTCTAATGAAGCAGTAACGATAGAAAACGGTGAGAGGGTAGCACAGCTTGTAATTGCAAAACACGAGCGTGCGGAATGGCTGGAAGCAGAAATGCTTACAGAAACTACCCGTGGAGCGGGCGGTTTTGGCAGCACAGGAGTGAAGTAATAAGAATAAAAAACACACACTACACAAATTATATGAAAATAATAGTTCCTATGGCAGGTCGCGGATCGCGACTTCGTCCACATACACTTACAGTACCAAAACCGTTAATCCCTATTGCCGGAAAACCTATTGTGCACAGGCTTGTGGAAGATATAGCGGGAGTTATACACCAAAAAATTGAAGAGATTGCTTTTATTGTGAGTCGTGACTTTGGTACTCAGGTAGAAAACGATCTTGTAGCCATTGCAGAGAAACTGGGGGCAAAGGGTACTATTTATTATCAGGAAAAACCATTAGGTACAGCTCATGCCATTATGAGCGCTAAGGAATCTATGAATGGCCCGGTGGTAGTTGCTTACGCCGACACACTTTTCAGGGCAGATTTTACGTTAGATACTACAGCAGACAGTGTTATATGGGTAAAACAGGTTGAAGACCCGAGCGCTTTTGGAGTAGTGAAGCTGAATAACAAAAACGAGATTATCGATTTTGTAGAGAAGCCGCAGGAGTATGTTTCAGATCTTGCCATTATAGGAATTTATTATTTTAAAAGCGGAGAAACACTTCGCCAAGAGTTACAATACCTGCTTGACAATAATATTACCAAAGGTGGCGAGTACCAACTTACAGACGGCCTTGAAAACATGAAGCAGAAGGGCATGAAATTTGTGCCGGGGAAAGTAGACGAGTGGATGGACTGCGGTAACAAAAATGTTACTGTAGAGACTAATTCACGCATGTTGGGCTTTCTTCATAATGATGGTAAAGACCTTGTTTCTGATACAGCTGTTTTGGAGAATAGTACAATAATACCTCCGTGTTTTATAGGTAAAAATGTTGTGCTTAAAAATGCTACAGTAGGTCCAAATGTATCGCTGGGCAACAATACAATAGTAGAAAACAGTATTGTAAAAAACAGCCTGGTGCAAACACAGGCCGTTATTAAAAATGCTGTTCTGGATAACGCCATGATAGGTAACCATGCCGCGTTTAACGGTAAGTTTACGAGCATCAGTATCGGAGACTATTCGGTAATAGAATAATATAAATGAAAAAAAGAATCCTTTTCTGCGCTATTTTGTTTTCAGGGCTTTTATTAAGCCCGGTGGCAATCTATGCCCAGGAGCCTGATGCTATTGCTCTTGATAAAAATGCTTTTGAGGACAATTTTTATGAGGCGTTGAAACAGAAGGGGATAGAAAATTATGATAAAGCTTTACGTTCACTGGAAAAATGCCTTGCAGATGACCCTGATAACCCAATAGTGTATCATGAAATGGGTAAAAACTACCTGGCACTGATGAACTATCCGGAGGCAGAAAAAGCGTTTCTTAAGGCTACCCAACTTGACCCCTCTAACCGTTGGTACTGGGTTGGGCTGTATGATGTATATTATCAGATGCAGGATTTTAATAAATCTATTCCTATTGTACAGAAGCTTACCGAGTGGAGAAAAGAATATTATCAGGAAGATCTTGTATCGCTGTATATGTATACAGAGCAGTTTGATAAAGCGCTTGCTTTAATAAATGAGCTGGAACAAACCGTAGGGCAAACGGAAAGAAGGGAAATGTACAAGCTCCAGATACTGAGCAACAGTAAGAATAACAAACCACAAAAGGAAGCGCTTGAGGAGGCTATAAAAAAGAATCCGAAAGTAGAGTCTAATTATCTGGATCTTATTTATTTATATTCTGAGAGTAATGAGGAGGAGAAAGCGGAAGAAGTAGCGATGAAACTTCAGAAAGAAATTCCCGAATCGGACTGGGCACAGGTTGGACTGTTTAAATTTCATCTTAATAAAAATCAAGGCGACGAAGCGGTAAAATCGATGTTCAGGGTTTTGGAGAGCAATAAAATTGATAGAAAAATTAAGCACAGGGTACTTAACGAGTTTCTTATTTATACCAGCAATAATCCTAAATACAGTGCTGAACTGGAAAAAGCCGTAGGCTATTTTGAAGATGATAAGGAAGTAAATGTACCTAAAGAGATAGGCAAATTCTTTTTTACTAAACGTGATTTTACTAAAGCGCAACAGTATTTTGAAAAAAGCCTGAGAAGTAATGCCGATGATATTGAAGCCGTAGAGCTTTTGCTATACACTTATGCAGAAAGCGGCCAATATCCTGTATTAATGCAAAAGGCCGACGAATATTTAGGCCTGTATCCTACCCATGCAAGGCTATACTATTTTGCAGGTTATGCGGCCAACAGGCAGCAGCAGTTTAAAAAAGCAAAAGATTACCTGGAGAGCGGAATAGATTTTGTTGTAGAAGATATAGAGCTTGAGGCAGGTTTCAACAGGCAATTAGGAGAAGCCTATGCCGGGCTTGGGGATGAAAAGAAAAAGGAGGCTTATTTTTCTAAAGCCAGTAAACTTCAAAAACCGGGGGAATAAGTAATGAAAAATATAACAGCCGTATTAATAGCGGTAATTATGCTTGCTTCATGTAAGTCTAAACAGGCATTAGTAGCAGAAGATACTGCAGGTTCCGTAAAATCGGTTAAAGAAATAGCTGTTGGGCACAGCAGTAATCCGCTTGATTTTGAAACCCTGCAGATAAGGGCCAATGTAGATTATGACGGAAGCGAATCCTATAATTTTAATGCCGATATCAGGATAAAGAAGGATGAAATAATATGGCTTAATGCCTCATTTTTGGGGATTCCTGTAGCAAAAGCCATAATTACGCCACAAAATGTAAGGTATTATGTAAGCCTGGAGAAAGTTTATTTTGAAGGCGATTATGAAATGCTTAGTAACTGGCTGGGTACAGAACTTGATTTTGCAAAAGTGCAGAACATGCTTTTAGGCCGCGCCATGGATAATTTTAAAGAAGGGAATTATAAATCATCTGTAGAAGATGGGCTGTACAGAATACAGGGTAAAGCTTCGGGCAATATAATTAAAGATTTTTTATTTGAAGGAGCTAACTACCTGTTAAAACAGCAAACTATTGCACAGGGTGGCAGCATGCAGCAAAGCATTACAGTTTCCTACCCGGGTTATAATGACCTTAAACAGGCAGTACTCCCGGCCAAACTTAATATTGCAGCGGTGAAAGAAGAGACTGTTACTATTGCGGTTGATTATAATAGTATTAATTTTAATAAACAGGATCTTAGGTTTACCTATAATGTAC